>NZ_JBSWXD010000082.1:0-28173 GCF_056160425.1 Micromonospora sp. ABR4_055 | reverse complement strand
ACGTGCAACAGCACTTTTATCGCGAAAAGCGCAGCGGAGGGGGGGGGTTGGTTTCCGAAGGTTGAAAGGAAGCCGGTCGGAGCCGCGAGGGCCGCACAGGTCGCCGCTGACGCAGTAGCCGTCGCGGCTGTCGCCTCGACGTGGGCGCCACCGATCCGCCTGATCCGGATACCGGGGCCGGTCTGGATACCGGGGCCGGTGCCGCCAGCCGGAAACGCCGATCCGGTCCGGGTACCGGTCACCGACCGTACGGGCTGCCCGGCCGCCAAGACCACCTCACGACGGAATATCTCCTGTTCCCGCTCGGGGACCAGCTCCGCCGACCGCTCGACCGCACCGGCGACCAAATCGTTGATCTTTACCATGACGGCCACCGCGACCGGCAGGACCAGCATGCCCCACCAGGGAATGAGTTCCGCCAGGGCGAGCAGCCCACCCAGCACGAAGCTGCCCTCGAAGAAGGCCAGACAGGTCAGCCCGCTGGGCTGCACGTACCGGAGCCGTAGCGCCCGGGCGTAGACCGGTTGGAACTCGTCCTCGATGGCGTCCTGCTCGTCGGCCGGGTCCAAATGGTCACGCGGATCCCGATGGTCGCGGCCGCTCACCGCTGATCACCACCGCTGCGCCGGGCCTGCGCGACCGCGACAACGGCCCGCTCCAGTGCGTAGTCCCGGTCGTCCGACCCGCCCTTGACATCGGCGTTGCACCGCGCCGCCGCGTGCATGGCATCAACCAGGCCTTCCGCGCTCCAGCCCCGGCTCTGCCGTTGCGCACGCTCGATCTTCCACGCGGGCATGCCGAGACTGCTCGCCAACTGGTACGGGCTCCCCCGACCGGCGGACGCGACCCGGGCCACGGTACGGATGCCGTCGGCGATCGCGTCGGCGATCGGCACCGGATCGACTCCGACGTGCAGGGCCCACCGCAGTGCTTCCAGGGCTCCCGACACGTCGCCGATGATCGCCGCGTCCGCCACGGTGAATCCACTCACTTCGGCGCGACCCCGGTAGTACCGGGCCACGGTCGCCGCGTCGACCCTGCCGCCCGTGTCCGCCAGCAGTTGGGCGCAGGCCGCGGACAGCTCTCGCAGGTCGTTGCCGACGGCGGCGAGTAGTGTCTCGGCGGCGTCGTCGGTGCACCGGCCGCCGGCGCGGCGGAACTCGTCTCGGACGAAGGCGACCCGTTCCCGGTGCCCCTTGAGCTTGGCCGCCGGCACCACGGTCGCCCCGGCCGACCGCAGCCCGTCGGCGAAGGCCTTCCCTTTGGCGCCGCCCGCGTGGGTGACCAGCAGCGTCACGTCCGGATCGGGTTGCTTCGCGTACCCGAGCAACGCGGCGGTCAGGTCCTTGCGGGCGTCCTGGCCACTGCGCAGCACGAGCAGTCGCCGACCGCCGAACAGGGACGGGCTGAGCATCTCGGCGACCTCGCCGGCACTGACCGCGCCCGCCTCGTACTCCCGTACGTCGGCGTCGGGATCGGTGGCCCGGGCAGCCTGGACGGCTTCCGTCACAGCCCGAGTGACCAGAAGTTCCTCGTCCCCGAGCACGAGTACCACGGCGGGCGGGGCGGCAATTTTCACGCCCGCCATAGTCGCACGGGTCGTACCACCGAGATCAACCCCCAATTTCTCGCAGAGTAGTTGTTCGATCACGCTCCGATAATAGGGACATTTGCCAGCGAGCTGTCACGAACAGCACCGGAACACCGCAGTTGACTGCGGTCTTCCGTCCCACCCGGATCAGCCGGTACGGGAGTTGATGTCAGCTCTCTGGTGGGAGACCGCGAGCCCGCCGGCACGCCGTACCACCGCGAGATCACCGTCGACATCGGTGCGCAGCACCCGCGCTCCCCGTGCCGACAGCCGGGCGAGCACTCCGGGATCCGGATGCCCGTAGCGGTTGTCGGCACCGACCGGCACCACCGCGACCGCAGGAGCCACCGCGTCCAGGAAGCCGACGTCCTGGAAGGCCGACCCGTGGTGGGCGACCTTGAGCACGTCCGCCCGCAGTCCGGCCGCCCCGAACCGGTCCAGCAACGCTTCCTGCGCGGCGTGCTCGGCGTCACCGGTCAGCAGGATCCGTACTCCGTCCACGACAGCCAGCAGCATCAGCGAGTTGTTGTTCGGATCGGACCTGGTCCCGATGAACGGCTCGGTCGGACCGAGCACCATCAACTCGACCTGGTCACGACGGTAACTCCAGCCGGGCGGAACCGGTCCGACCGCGACGCCTCGGGCCGCCGCCGCCAACTGCACCGCGTCCCGGCCGGCAGCCGGCTCCGGCCACCCGGTGGTCGCCACCGCCGAGACCAGACGGTGCCGCAGGACACCATCGACGCCAGCGACATGGTCGGCGTGGAAATGACTGATCACCAACAGCGGCACCCGGCTGATGCCGAGACGGCGCAGGCACCGGTCGGCAGCAGCCGGGTCCGGTCCGGCGTCGACGACCACAGCGGACCGGGCACCGGCGGGTAGCACCACCACGTCCCCCTGACCCACCGCACAGACCGCGACCACCCAGCCATCCGGTGGCCAGCCCGACGCGGCGAGCCGCACCGGCAGGGCCCCGACCACGGCTCCGACCGCTATGACCGCCAGCACTCGACGAGTGAACCCGTGACGGGCCAGGAGCAGCACGACGACCGTCAACGCGGCAAGAGAGAGCGCACCGAACGCCCCGTCCGGCCACGGCAGCGAACCCGCGGGAACCCGCGCCCCGTACCGGGCCACCGTCACCAGCCACCAGGCCGGCCAGTGACCGAGCCAGGCGAGCAGTTCGGCACCGCCCGGCCAGACCGGTGAGACGACGGCTGTCGCCACCCCGAGCACCGTCGCCGGGGCGATCGCCGGCACCACGAGCAGGTTGGCGGGGACCGCGACCAGGCTGATCAGTCCGGATAGGCCGGCGACGACCGGGGTGCAGGCCAGCTGCGCCGCCGCCGGGATCGCCAACGCGTCCGCCAGCGGAGCGGGTACACCACGGGCCACCATCGCGTCCCGCCAGCCGGGTGCGAACAGCAGCAGACCACCGGTCGCCAGTACGGACAGGGCGAAACCCGCGTCCGAGGCCAGCTCCGGATCGACCACGACCAGGACGGCCACGGTCGCACCGAGCGCCGGCAACGCCGCCCGCCGACGTCCGGTCGCCAGCGCGAGCAGCCCGACCGCACCCATCACCCCGGCCCGTACCACGCTGGGCGAGGGACGGGCCAGGATCACGAAGCCGACCAGCGCCACGGCGCACGCGACCGCTGTCAGGCCGGGACCAGCCCGACACCAGCGCATCCCGAGCAGGACGAACCCGACGACGACCGCGACGTTGGACCCACTCACCGCGACGAGATGGGTCAGCCCGGTGGCCCGGAAGTCCTCCTCCACCGCAGGATCCAGCCGGCTGGTGTCGCCGACGACGAGACCGGGCAACAGGCCACCGGGCTGGTCTGGCAACGGCTCGCAGGCGCGCTGCAGGCCCGACCGCAGGACACCGGCCGCCCGCTGCGCCCAGCTCGAGGACCCGACCGGCGTCGGATCTTCCCCGGTGGACAGCACTGCTGCGGTCAGATCACCACCGCGCGGTGGCGCCAACCGGCCGGCGACCCGCACCCGCTGCCCGGGCAGCAGCCCGTCCCAGGCGTTGCTGGTGCCGAGGACGAGCAACCGCACCGGACCGACCAGCCGGCCGGCGACGCCGTGGTCGGACCCGACGGCCGGCGAGCCGGACAGGCTGGCCAGCCGGACCGGTACCAGCCACAGCGGCGGTCCGGCCACCGCCGACCTGACCCGTCGAGGATCGTCCCGGATCACCAGCTCCGCGGCGACCGCCGCACGGTCGTCGACCAGCGCCGCGAGCGGCCCGGCGTCCCGCGCCGCCACCCGCGCGCCGGCAGCGGCGGCACCGCAGACGACGCCGAGCACCACCGCCATGGCCAGCCAGCCGTACGCGTGGATCCACCTGGTCAGCCGGGGCAGGTCGGCGTAACCGCCGGGCGGCCTGGCAGCGCGGCTGCGGCCGGTGCCCGTACCTCTGGTCAGGTAGACGCCGAGCAGACCGACCAGCGTCACGCCACCGCTGACCAGTGCCACCGCCAGTACGGCCGTGCCGTACACCACGGCGAAGGCTGCCAGCCAGCAGGCCACCGCGAACCCGGCCAGCCGCAGATCAGGCGGCCCGACCCGGTCACCGCCGGAAGCCTTCACACTGTCACCAGCTCACGCAGTTGGTCGAACCGCGCGTCGCCGATGCCGCTGACCTTGCGCAGGTCGTTGACGGACGCGAACCCACCCACCCGCTCGCGATGGTCGATGATCCGCTGGGCGAGCACCGGGCCGACTCCCGGCAGCGTCTCCAACTGCTGCTGGCTGGCGGCGTTCAGGTCGACCTTGCCGGTCTCGCCCGGCTGGCCGGCGAGCGGGGCAGGTCCAGTCTCGGCTCCCGGCGGAGGTGTGACCCCGACCACGACGAGCTCGCCGTCCTGGACCGGGCGGGCCAGATTGAGCCAGGCGATGTCGGTGTCGGGCAGTGCGCCACCGGCTGCTTCCAGGGCATCGGCCACCCGGGCACCTGCCGGCAGGGTCACCAGGCCTGGCCGGTGGACCCGGCCGGTCACCGCGACGATCAGCTGTGTCGGCCCGCCGGTGCCGGTCGTCCCAGGTCCTGCCGCAGCGGGGCGGCCCTCAGGACTCGGGCCGGCGGCGACGGCCGACACCGGGGCGCCCTGGGCCGAGGCGCCGTCGGCGGACGGCACCGGCTCGACCTGGGGTCGTGCCCGCCAGGCGAGCAGCGCGGCGCCGGCTACCACCACGACAGCCACGGCGGCGAGCGCCCGCACCCCCCGCCGGCCAGGGTCGAAGGCGGGCAGCCGGGCGGTCGCCCCAGAGAAGGCCGGGTCATCGCCATCGATCGGGTCGCCCGATCCGGCCGGGTCATCGAGGTCGCGGACGGACGAACGGACGGGGTCTACCAGCACCCGTAGGTCGCCGTCGGCGCGGGTCAGTAGGCCGCCGTCGGCGCGGGTCAGTAGGCCGCCGTCGGCGCGGGTCAGCCGGGCCAGCCGACGCTGGACGGTGTCGTCGTCGATCACGTGCAGAAGCTAGGCCGCCGGCCAGGACGGTGGACCGGACTGCGGGCAGGGCTGTGGACGACCGGCGTGTTGTGGACAGTGCCCCGTACCAGACCCGGATCTTGCTATGGGCCGGCGGTCAGGGAGCCCGCCCGCCGGTGCACCACGACCGAGAGCAGACCGGGGCCGGCGTGTGCGGTCACCACCGCCCCGATCTGCGTCACGTGAACGTCCTGGAGCCGGTCGCCCAGCCGGGAGGTCAGTTCGGCACACAGGGCGGCGGCCCGGTCCGGATCGTCGAGGTGGTGCACGGCGACGTCGACCCGCGAGGCGTCGCCGGCCGCGAGACAGGCGAGGTCGACCAGCTTGGCCAGGGCACGGGCGGCGGTACGTACCTTGTCGCGCAGCACGATGTGCCCGTCCGGCACGTGCAGGATCGGCTTGACCGCCAGCGCCGTACCGAGCAGCGCGGATGCTGCCGTGATCCGACCACCGCGCCGCAGATGCTCCAACGTGTCGACGTAGAAAAACGTTCGGGTGCGGGCCGCTGCAGCGGTCGCGGCGGCGCTGACCTCGGCCAGGTCACCCCCGGTGGCCGCCACCGTCGCCGCGGCGAGCGCCGGGAAGCCCAGCCCCATGCCGGTCGAGCCGCTGTCCACCACCGCGACCCGGTCCGGGCCGGTCTGCCGGGCGGCCAGTTCGGCGGCCGCGACCGTGCCGGACAGCCCGGCCGACAGGTGCACCGACACGACCCCGGAGCTGCCGGTGCCCAGCAGTCGCCGGTACGTCTCGGCGAACTGCTCGGGCGCGGGTCGCGAGGTGCTGACCGTCGAGCGCCGCACGGTCAACGCGTGGGCCACCTCGGTCGGGGTCAGATCGAGGCCTTCCCGACGTTCGACGCCGTCGACCAGCACGGTCAGCGGCACCACCGTGAGGTGGTGCCGCTGCGCCAGATCGGCCGGCAGGTAGGCGGTGGAGTCGGTCACGACCGCGACGGACATGCCGGCACGCTAGCTGATCATCGGCAATCGTGCCGGGCCAGGCCACCTGTGGGGTCGGACCGGCTATCGGATCCAGCCGGCGATCAGGTCGGACCGGTTGTCGGATCAAGCCGGCGATCGGGTCGGACCGGCTGCCGGGTCAGACCGGGGCGGGGATGTCCCGGGTGCTGCTCACCCCGACGTTGTGTGCCCGCAGTTGCCAGCCCCGCGACTCGTCGTACCGTAGCTCGGTCCAGTGGCAGTTCTGCAGCGGCGCGACGGTACGCAGCACCGGCACCCCCCAGCCGAGCAGATGGCCACAGCCCTGCCGGGCCGCCCCGCCGTGGGTGGCGATCACCACAGTCCCGCCTGGCATCGCGTCAGCCGCGTCCTGCAACGCCTCCCCGACCCGTTTGCCAAGGTCGTCGAGGCTCTCCACAGCGCAGCCGGGCGACGGATCGCCGGCCCGCCAGCGGGCGTGCTCGGCGGGGAACCGTTCCGCGATGGTCGGCATGGTGAGCCCTTGCCAGAGCCCGTACTGCCGCTCCCGCAGCCGGGGGTCGGAACGGACCGGAAGGCCGGTGAGTGCCGCCAGGGCCGCCGCGGTGTCGGCTGCCCGCTGGAGATCGCTGGCGACGATCGCGTCCGGTCGTAGCGCCGCGATCAGCGGCGCGGCGGCGGTGGCCTGGGCCCGGCCGAGGTCGTTGAGGGCGGTGTCGGTCTGGCCCTGCACCCGGTCGGCGGCGTTCCAGTCGGTGTTGCCGTGCCGCCAGACGATCAACCGGGTCACTCGGTGGCCCCGGCTTCGGCCTCGACCAGGTCACGGTCGACGAACGGGATGACCGGACAGTCCTTCCAGAGCCGGTCGAGGGCGTAGAACTCGCGCTCCTCGGTGTGCTGGACGTGCACCACGATGTCGTTGAAGTCGAGCAGCACCCACCGGCCGGCACGGTCGCCTTCACGCCGGATCGGCTTGGCCTTCTCCGGCAGCCGGACCAGGCTCTCCTCGATGGCGTCGACGACCGCCAGCACCTGGCGCTCGTTGGGCGCGGAGGCGAGCACGAAGGCGTCGGTGATCGCCATTCGGTCGGCCACGTCGATGACGACGATGTCCTGCGCCTTCTTGTCGGCGGCGGCCTGGGCGGCCGTCAGGGCCATCTCCCGCGCGCGCTCTGAGGCGCTCATCGGATCACCTCGACAACACTCCTTCAGCTAGACAGCTTCGCTGCTCTAGCCTCTCACACTCGCCCAGCCAGAAAATACGGATATATTACCTATATTGTGACAGCAGGGGGTCATTCACCCGAAGATTCCGTCTCGTACAGCCGACGTTTGGCGATGTACTGCACCACCCCGTCCGGCACGAGGTACCACAGCGGCTTGCCGGCAGCCACCCGCGCCCGGCACTCGGTTGACGAGATCGCCATCGCCGGCACCTCGACCAGGGACACCGTGTCGGCCGGCAGGTGCGCGTCGGACAACTCGAACCCCGGCCGGGTCACCCCGATGAAGTGGGCCAACTCGAACATCGCGTCCGTGTCCTTCCAGGACAGGATCTTCTCCAGGGCATCCGCGCCGGTGATGAAGAACAGCTGCGTCTTCGGCCCGTACACCGAGTGCAGGTCGCGCAGCGTGTCGACGGTGTAGGTCGGGCCAAGCCGGTCGATGTCCGCCCGACTCACCTGGAACGTCGGGTTCGACGCGGTCGCGATCACGGTCATCAGGTACCGGTCCTCAGCCGGGGTGACCGTCAGCCCAGCCTTCTCCCACGGATCCCCGGTCGGCACGAAGACCACCTCGTCGAGCGCGAAGCGCTCGGCCACCTCGCTCGCCGCGACCAGGTGACCCTGGTGGATCGGATCGAAGGTGCCGCCCATAATGCCGACCCGACGGATGCCATCGTCCATCGACGAATCGTATGCCGATGATCTACCCAGCCGGGCTGTCGCGTGGCGTAGGCAACACTTTCGGGGGCCTGCTCCCGCTTTGCGCCTCCGGCGATCACCGCCTACGCCGGTCCGGCACCGGCACCGGCTCTGGACGCGTACCGACGTCGAGCGGCCAACGCCCGGTCCAGTTCATCGGTGGCGTCGGTGACCACCCGACGTAGCCCGGCGGTCAGATCGTCGCGGGCGAGCATCGCGGTTGCCGCCGCCCGGGTCCGCTCGCTCACCGCGAACTGCGGGAAGGCCGTCTCCGCCACCCGGTCGGCGAGCCACGCCGCGCGGCGCCGGGTCGCCGCCGGCAGATCGGCGAAGTACCGGTCCACGTACGGCGCCGTCAGCTCGGTCTGTTCCGGCTGCCAGAACCCTTCGGCGTACGCCTCGACGAGACGGTTGGACAGGCTGGTGTCGGTCACGATCGCCTGCCAGGCACGCTCCTTGCCGGCCGGGTCCGGCACCGCCGCACGGCACTTCGCGGCCCACTGCTCACCGGCCGCGCTGCGGTCCCGGCCGGCCTCGTCGGCGATCTCGGTCGTGCCGACGCCGCCGCACGCCGCCAGCCGGTAGAGCAGCAACCAACGCAGGTCGGCGTCGACCGTCAGCCCGGCGGGCACCGCCCACCCCGCCAACCACCCCCGCAACCAGTCGACGTCCCCGCTGGCGGTGATCGCCCCCCGGGCCGCGGCCAACTGGACCGATGTGCCGGACCCGGCTGCGGCCAGCAGCCGGGTGCAGGCGGTGCCGAGCCGGGACCGCAGCACCGGACGGTCCACCGGGTGCGCGTACCGGTCGATCACCGACCGGCTCAGCCGCAGCACGTCCTCGACGACGACCACCACGGTCTCGGCCGGCAGGGCCAGCTCGATCAGCGCCGCCAGGTCGGCCACCGGCTGCTGGGCGTCACGTACCGCGTCCAGGGTCGCCGTCCACGACACAGCACGGGCCAACGGATCGGTCATTCCGGGCAGCATCGCCGGCAGCGCGGCCGACGAGGCCGGGTCGAGCCGCACCTTGGCGTACGTGAGGTCACCGTCGTTGACCAGCAGTAGGTCGGCCGCCGGCTCACCGACCAACGCCGGCACCAGGGTACGTCCGCCGTCGACGTCCGGGGCCAGGTCCACCGCCAGCCGGCGCCGCCGCACCGATCTCCGCCGGTCCCCGGTCGCCTCGGCATCGAACAACCCCAGTCCGATCCGGTGCGGACGCAGCACCGGATAGGGCTGCGGCGCGGTCTGCACCAGGGCGACCTCCCGGTAGCGGCCGGTCTCGTCGACGATCGTCTCGGCCCGGATCGTGTTCACCTGCGCCTGCCGCAGCCACCGCGTCGCCCAGCCGGACAGGTCGCGGCCACTCGCCTTGGTCAACGCGTCGAGCAGGTCGGCCAGCGTAGCGTTGTCGAACCGGTGGGCGGCGAAATGTGCCCGCAGCCCGGCCAGGAACGGTTCGTCGCCCAGCCAGGCCACCAACTGGCGCAGCACCGACGCGCCCTTGGCGTACGAGATGCCGTCGAAGTTGAGCAACGCCCGCTCGGCGTCCGCGACCTCCTCCGGCGCCACCGGATGGGTCGACGGACGCTGGTCCGCTGCGTACCCCCAGGATTTGTAGAGAATGCCGAACGTCGTCCAGGCGTCGGTGAACCGGGTCGCCTCGGCGGTCACCCGCACCCCGAGGTACTCGGCGAACGATTCGTTGAGCCACAGGTCGTCCCACCACCGCATGGTCACCAGGTCGCCGAACCACATGTGGGCCATCTCGTGGGCGATCGTGGTGGCCCGCCGCTCGCGTTCGCTGTCGGTGACCGCCGACCGGAAGATGTGGTCGTCGCGGAAGGTCACCAGGCCCGGGTTCTCCATCGCGCCGGCGTTGAACTCGGGCACGAACGCCTGGCCGTAGCCGCCGAACGGGTACCGCACGTCGAACAGTTCGTGGAACCGGTCCAGGCACTGCCGGGTGATCGTGAAGATCTCCTCGGCGTCGGCGTCCAGGTGCGCGGCGAGCGAACGTCGGCAGTACAGCGACAGTGGGACCCCGTCGTGCTCGGCGTGGCGGGCGTGGTACGGCCCGGCGATCAGGGTCACGAAGTACGTTGCCAGCGGCGCCGTCGGCGCGAAATCCCACCGGCCGTCCACCGGCGCGCCGACCGGCTGGCCGTTACCGGCCACCGTCCACTGCGGTGGCGCGGTGACCCGCAGCCGTACCGATGCCTTCAGGTCGGGCTGGTCGAAGCAGGCGAAGATGCGCGGCGCGTCGTCCAGGAACGACATGGCGTACAGGTACGTATCGCCGTCGGCGGGGTCCACGAAGCGGTGCAGCCCCTGCCCCGAGTTCGAGTACGCCATCCGGGACTCGACAGTCAGCGTGTTGTGTCCGGCCAGCCCGGTCAGCGGGAACCGGTTGTCGTCGAGCGTCGTCGGATCAAGATCGACCTCGTTGAGCCGTACCCGCGTCAGCTTCACCGCAGCGACCTCGACGAAGGTCGCTGCTCCCGGCGTGGCCCGGAACTCGATCACACTGGTCGACCCGAACTCGGTGTCACCGGCGGTCAGATCGAGGTCGATGGTGTACGACTCGACGGTGATCGTCGCGGCGCGTTCGACGGCCTCGGCGCGGGTCAGGCTCGGCATCCGACCATCCTGCCGCACATCGTGCAACCGGCGGCGGCTAGCCTGTGCCGGTAACCGGGCGTGTACCGCCTGACAAATCCCGCGTGTGTTCCCGTGCAGAAGGAGTCGACGATGGCGCAGCACCCCAAGGGCGATTTCGACCTGTCCCGTGCGGTGTGGCAGCGGGCCGAAGGTGACGACTCCGAGGGCGCGGTCGAGATCGCGTTCGTCGACGACCTGATCGGGATGCGCAACTCGGCCGAGCCGGACGGGCCGATCCTGGTCTTCACCCAGGCCGAGTGGGACGCGTTCGTCGCCGGCGCCCAGGACGGCGAGTTCGACCTGGAGTGACCCGGTGGTCGCGGCGGCCTGGGACGCACGGTCTACCCCGGGTCGCCGCCACCCCAGCTCAACGCGTTGATCCCGGCCGCGCGGTGGAAGCCGGGATGTTCGAGTACGTCGACACAGGTCTCGCTGTCCGGGTCCGGCCCGACCGCCCCGCAGAACAGCGGCTCGGCCAGGTGCCAGGCGTCCGTGTAGGACAGCCGCGCGACGCCGATCGCCACCTCGGGCCGCGGGACCGTCAAACGGCGAGTACTTCCCCTGCTCGATGGCGATGACGGTCTGTCGGGTGACGCCGAGCCGTCTGGCCAGCTCGGCCTGGGTCATCTCCCCGTTGGCAAAGCGCAGGGCCCGGATCGAGTTGGTCACCCTGGTCGGTCTGCCCACGCTTCACCACCCCCGGTGGTACGCGACGATCCCCAGGGTGGTCACCAGGAACGCCCAGGTGCCCTTCTCCTCGTACGACTTGACATCACTAAGGTAAAGGAGACGGAACATGATGTCGCTAATCTTTGACATGGCCGGACCAGGGGCGCACCCGTAGGTGCAGGATGACCAGGACTACAGCGCGTCGTCGAGCAGGATGCGCCGCTGGTCCGTCGGCGTCACCAGGTGTACGCCGAGCAGCCGCACGCCGGCCTGACCGCACACCTGGTACGCGGTGTGGAACCAGAGCCGGTCCGGGTCGCTGACCGCGCTCGATCCGGACCGGGTGAGCACCACCAGCATCGAGCCGTCACCCGCCCGCTCCGCGAGCGCGTTGGCGAAGATCCCGACCGCCTGGGCGCAGTCGTCCGGGTCGAGCCGCGCCGGCAGGTCGTCGACCGGGCAGTGGACCTGTACACGGTCCTCCTCGTCGCAGAGAACGAACCGCACCCCGCGCCGCCCCCGCTCCCACCGCTCGATAGCGGCGGCGAGATGAGCATCGATAGCCTCGGGACTGTCCAGAACCGGCGAATCGCTCATGACCCGACATCGTCCACCATTCGCCCGGGTTCGGCCACCCCGCCCGCGTCGCCGGGCACCATGAGCCAGGACAGTCAGGCCGCGGCGACCGGAACCCGTTTCTCAAAGCAGACGCTGTACGGATTACCGACGTACTCGCCGTAGACCGGGATCCGGGCGTAGCCCGCCGAGGCGTACAGGTGCATGGCCACCGGCAGGTAGCTGCCGGTCTCCAGCCGGAAGATGGTGTGGCCGGCGGCGTACGCCGACTCTTCCAACGCGGTCAGCAGGTGCCGCGCGATACCCCGACCCCGGTAGGCCGGCCGTACGTACATCCGTTTGATCTCGGCGGTCTGCGCGTCCAACGCCTGGACGGCGCCGCAGGCGACCGCCCGCCCGTCCAGCACGCACACCAGGTACCGGGCGTCGTCGTGTACCTGGTGCCCGACCGGATCGACTGGCCGACCGGCACGCTCCGCCTCAGCCAGCTCGCGCTGCTGGGTCATGATCAGGGCGGCGACCTCCGGGTCGGTAGGCAGACGGCGCTCGATCAACACTCAGTCACGATAGGCAAAGCGCGTTTCCCGAAGGTTTCGTCCAGTTGGCCGGGATCAGGCCTGATTCCGACAACCCGACGTTCAACTGCCACCAACCCGCTTGGTAACAATCAGTTACCTCGATACGTCCGAGTCGTCCTCTGCTGGCCGCTGCCGGCGGGCCTTGCGGTCCGCCAGCCGCTGCGCGGCGCTGGCCCGGCTCGACTGCTCCTCCAGCCGGACATCGGTGCCGCGGGAGCTCGGCACGTACTCGACGTCAGCGAAGTGGCTCGGCTGCCAGTCGAACTCCCATGATCCGATCCTCACCAACGCGCCCGGCTCGGCGCCCGCCTTGGCCAACGCCTCCTCCACGCCCAGCCTGGCCAGCCGATCGGCGAGGAAGCCGACTGCCTCGTCGTTGTCGAAGTTGGTCTGCCGTACCCACCGTTCCGGGCGGGATCCCCAAACCCGGTACGCACCGTCGGCCGCCGGCTCGACGGTGAATCCGGCGTCGTCGACGGCCGCCGGCCGCAGCACGATCCGGGTCGGCTCCAGCTCCGGCGCGGCCGCACGGGCAGCGGCGACCAGTTCCGCCAGGGCGTAGGTCAGCTCCCGCAGCCCTTCCCGGGTCGCCGTACTGACCTCGAACGCCCGCAACCCGCGCGCAACCAGGTCGTTCCGGACCAGCTCGGCCATTGCCCTGCCGTCCGGTACGTCGATCTTGTTGAGCACCACCAGCCGTGGCCGGTCCGCCAGACCGCCGTAGGCGGCCAGCTCCGCCTCGATCGCGTCGATGTCGGCCAGCGGGTCCCGCCCGGGTTCCAGAGTCGCCGTGTCCACCACGTGGGCCAGCACGGCGCACCGCTCGATGTGCCGCAGGAACTCCAGACCGAGGCCCTTGCCGGTGGCCGCACCAGGAATGAGCCCGGGTACGTCGGCGACCGTGAAGGTGTGTTCGTCGGCCCGGACCACCCCGAGGTTGGGCACCAGCGTGGTGAAGGGGTAGTCAGCGATCCTCGGCCGGGCCGCCGAGATCACCGAGATCAGCGACGACTTTCCGGCCGAGGGGAAACCGACCAGGCCCACGTCGGCGACGCTCTTGAGTTCCAGTACGACGTCAAGCTGCTCGCCCGGCTCACCCAACTCGGCGAAGCCGGGTGCCTTGCGCCGGGCGCTGGCCAATGCGGCGTTGCCCCGGCCACCCCGGCCGCCCCGGGCGATCTCCAGGCTGGTGCCGGCACCGACCAGATCGGCCAGCACCTCGCCGTCGAGACCCTGCACACTCGTCCCGTTCGGCACCTTGAGCACCAGGTCGGCGCCTTTGGCACCGTCCCGGTTGCCACCGGCCCCGCCCTTGCCGTTCTCGGCCTTTGCGTGCGGCCGGAAGTGGAAGTCGAGCAGGGTGTGCACCTGAGGGTCGACGACCAGGGTGACGCTGCCGCCGTGCCCACCGTTGCCCCCGTCCGGCCCGCCGAACGGCTTGAACTTCTCGCGGTGGATCGAGACGCAACCGTGCCCACCGTTCCCCGCCAGCACATGCAGTACAACCCGGTCGACGAAGGTCGTCACGGCCCTATCCTCTCCATTGCCGCCGGCGGGACCGGCGGACACGACAAAGCGGGCTGGGACCTCTGGTCCGCAGCCCGCTCGTCAGGTTGCTCGACAAGCGTCAACCAGCAACGCCAGGGCGCCTGCCTGCGGCGGCGCTGTACGGCAGATGCTACTGCGTCGCCGGAACGATGTTGACCGTCTTGCGGCCGCGCTTGGTGCCGAACTGCACCGAGCCGTCAGCCAGCGCGAACAGCGTGTCGTCGCCACCCCGGCCGACCAGGTCACCCGGGTGGAACTTGGTGCCGCGCTGACGGATCAGAATTTCGCCGGCGCTGACGACCTGACCACCGAACCGCTTCACGCCGAGACGCTTGGCCTGGGAGTCACGGCCGTTCCGCGAGCTGGACGCACCCTTTTTGTGAGCCATGGCTGGTGCCTACTTCCCGTTCGAGATGCCGGTCACCTTGACCTGGGTCAGCGGCTGACGGTGACCCTGGCGCTTGTGGTAGCCGGTCTTGTTCTTGAACTTGTGAATCCGGATCTTCGGACCCTTGGTCTGCGCGGCGATCTCGCCGGTCACAGCGACCTGGGCAAGCTTGGTCGCGTCGGTCACCAGGTCGTCGCCATCGACGAGGAGCACCGCGGGAAGCGTCACCGCGTCACCGGGGGCACCGGTGATCTTCTCGACCTCGATCACGTCGCCCTCGGCGACCTTGTACTGCTTGCCGCCGGTCTTGACGATCGCGTACATCGGACGCGGACTCCTGTCGTTTGTCGCTGGCGGATGGTGTTCGTGGCAGCTCGGTGGACCGTCGGCTACGCCGTGGGGAACGGACGCGGCGGTCTGCGACTGAGCAGTCACGGGCACGCGGGAACCTGGCGCACCGGGTGCGCCACCGGCAAGCGTACGGCATGCCGGTGGCTACCCTCAAATCGACCCCGGTCAGGGACGAGTCCGGCGGCGGGTGCCGCTGCTGCGGCGGACCCGTCGCCGACCGCCGGCGGCGTGATCGCCTGCGGACGCGTCCCGGTCATCGTCGTCATCGGCGAGATCGGGATCGTCCGCCCCGGCCAAGCGGACCGGTGCCGCGCCGTTGCCGGTCTCGACCACCGGATCCACCTCGTAGCGGGACAGGTCGTAGCCCATGGTCTCGTCCTCGTCCTCCGCGGTCGGATCGACCAGCGGTTGCGCCGCCGCGACGGGAACTCTGATCACGCCGGTGGTAGTCGGGGCAGCCTCGGCCTCGGCGACACCGGCGACCACGTCTGCCGGCTCATCCGGCTGGTCCGCCCCGGTCACAGCCGTCACGTCAGGTGCAGAGGTGACGTCAGGGGTATCGGTGACGTCAGGCGCCGGGGATGCCTCGTCCGCCGGTTGGTTGGCCTTGCGACCCCGGCGGCGGCTGCCACCGGTTGCCGCACCACCCGTAACGCTCGTACCACCACCGCTGGCCGGAGCTGCGGCGACCGTCTTCGCCCGGTCCCCGGCCCCGGTACCGCCCGACGATCGCGGCTTCTCCGGCACCGGCTCGGTGTGGATGATCAGCCCGCGGCCCTTGCAGCAGTCACAGGTTTCGCTGAACGCCTCCAGCAGCCCGGCACCGATCCGCTTACGGGTCATCTGCACCAGACCCAGCGACGTGATCTCGGTGACCTGGTGCTTGGTGCGGTCCCGACCCAGGCACTCGGTCAGCCGGCGCAGCACCAGCTCCCGGTTCGACTCCAGCACCATGTCGATGAAGTCGATCACCACGATGCCGCCGATGTCGCGCAGCCGCAGCTGGCGGACGATCTCCTCGGCGGCCTCCAGGTTGTTGCGGGTGACCGTCTCCTCCAGGTTTCCGCCGGCGCCGGTGTACTTGCCGGTGTTCACGTCGATGACGGTCATCGCCTCGGTCCGGTCGATCACCAGGTGACCACCGGAGGGCAGGAACACCTTGCGGTCCAGGCCCTTGAGGATCTGCTCGTCGATGCGCCGCTCGGCGAACACGTCCGCCACCGCGGCGTGCCGGCGCAGCCGGGCCAGCAGGTCCGGCGAGACGTGGGCGAGGTAGGACTCCACCATCTCGTACGCGGTGTCGCCCTGAACGACCAGTTCGCGGAAGTCTTCGTTGAACAGGTCCCGAACGACCCGGATGACCAGGTCCGGCTCCTCGTAGAGCAGCGTCGGCGCGCCACCGGAACCCGCCTTGGCCTGGATGTCCTCCCACTGTGCCTGCAGTCGTTTGACGTCGCGGGACAGCTCGTCCTCGCTGGCACCCTCAGCTGCGGTCCGCACGATCACACCGGCACCGTCGGGCACCAACTTCTTGAGGATGTCCCGTAGCCTCTTGCGCTCGGTGTCCGGCAGTTTGCGGCTGATCCCGGAGGCGTTCCCGTTCGGTACGTACACCAGATGCCGGCCGGAGAGCGCAACGTGACTGGTGAGCCGAGCGCCCTTGTGCCCGATCGGATCCTTGGTGACCTGCACGAGCACCGAGTCACCGGAACGCAGCGCCTGCTCGATGGACCGGGACCGACCTTCCAGGCCGGTGGCGTCCCAGTTGACCTCACCGGCGTACAGCACCGCGTTGCGGCCACGACCCACGTCGACGAAGGCTGCCTCCATGCTCGGCAGCACGTTCTGCACCTTGCCGAGGTAGACGTTGCCAGCCATGGTGCCCGACGAGGCCCGGGTGACGTAGTGCTCGACCAGGACGCCGTCCTCCAGCACGGCGATCTGGGTCCGGTCACCGCGCTGACGCACCACCATGTCCCGGTCGACGGCCTCCCGCCGGGCCAGAAACTCCGACTCGCTGAGGATCGGCGGACGGGTCCGCCGCTGCTCTCGGCCGTCCCGACGGCGCTGCCGCTTCGCTTCCAACCGGGTCGACCCGGTGACGCCCTGCACCTCGTCGACGGTTTTGCGTGGTTCACGAATCTTGACGACGGTCGGCACGCCGTCCTCGGCCCCGGACTCCGCGTCGCCGGAGCCACGGCGTCGGCGGCGACGCCGCCGACGGGTCATGGAGTCGCCATCGCCATCGCCATCGGCGTCGTCGGCCGACCCACCGTCATCGGACGCCTCGGTCTCGTCGCCGGTGTCGGCGTCGCCCTCCTCCGCGCCGCCCTTGCCCCGGCCCCGGCCCCGGCGCCCACGGCGCCGACGACGCCGGCCGGCCGGCGTGTCGTCGTCATCGTCGTCCGTGTCGGCGTCGGTGGTCACCTCAGCGGGCTGCTCCTGCGGTGCCTCTGCGGCCTCGGTGACCGGCTCGGCCGCCGGCTCGCTGTCGGCGCTACGCCGGCCCCGCCGACGCCGCCGCACCGGCTCGTCGTCGCCGGCCGCCTCGGCACCGTCGATGGTCTGGACAGCGGGCTCCACTGCCGCCGGCTGACCAGCGTCGGTGGCGACCGGCGGACTCTGCGGATCGGGTGCCATGAACAGCACGACAGGTGGTCCGGCTGCCGCTCTGCGGCGTCGGGACGACGGCGCGACGCCAGACACCGCAGCGGCGTCGTCGGTCGCCGGGCCGGCCTGGCCCACGGCGGCACCCGGCTCCGCGTCGGAGTCGGCGGCGGCCGGGCCGGGCATCGCCGCCGACTCGGACTTCGCCGACCGGCCGGCTGCTCGGGTCGGCACCGGCTCGGCGGCCGGTGGTGTCTCGGTGGCCGGCGTCGCAGGACCGACCGGCGACGATGTGGCCAGTTGGGCAGCGGCTGCTCCCGGGGCGGGTTCGCTCTCCTCGACCGGCACCACGACTGCCGGCTCGGCCGCCTTCTTCCGCCGGGTCCGAGTGGTCTTCTTGATCGCCGGCTCAGCAGTGGAGTCGGCCGACGGGCCGGCGGTGTCGTCCGGGCCACCCGCGTCAGCGGTATCAGTACCGGTGGTATCCGTACCGGCCTTGTCCGCTGCCGTCGAACGGCGACGGCGGGTCCGGGACACCGCAGCCGGTTCGCCGGTGGCTGGTGCCGGACCAGCCGAACCACCGGTCGTGGCCGCGTCGCCGCCGGCGACCCCCGCCGCGGCCTTGCTGGTCCGCCGCCGCGTCGTGCGGGCGGTTGTGGATCGGGTCACATCAGCGGGAGCGCCGGCCGGTTCGGTACCGGTCCGGTCCCCGCCCTCTGGCTCGTTTTCGAGCATTGGACGTTCTCCAGTTCTGGCCGCCCCGGGCGCGGGTGAGCGCTGCCACGCAGGGTTGCCGCAAAAAGTGATCCGGCGGACGCGCCGCTGAGCTTCCGGCCCGGTGGGGCGAGAGACCCGGAGGCAGACCGCCGAAGTCTGGCTTACTGAGCGCCGGCCGGAACACGGCTGGCGTTCACCGATGGCTGCCCAGCTCGATCCGCCTCCAACGGATCGACGATCTCCCCCTGCGCGGTCAGTGTTCCCTGAGCTAGCCGGGTCACTCGGGGCGGCACCGGCGGCTCCAGGTCGGCCATGACGCGCAGGCCGGAGAGGACGTCATCGGGTCGTACCGACGGGGTGACCTGCCGGACGACTAGGTCGAGTATCGCACACGGCACCGAGCTGACCTCGGAAGGTAGGCCGCTGCCCGGACCGGCACCCGGTCCGTCGGTGTTGTCGGACCGGTCGGCGACCACGATCCGCACCACTGCGGCACGGGCGTCGAAGGTCCGCCGGCCCTGCTTGGTCAACCGCTCCACCAGCACCTCCTCTGCGGCGGTGAACGTCGCCACCGCCCGGCCGGCCGACTCCGGATCGACCTCGGGCAGCTCGATCCGCCATCGCGACGCGTCGATCCGGTCGGCCAGGCTACCGCCGGCCGCCTCAACCGCCTCCAGTACGTCGAGGCCGGGCGACAGCGCAGCGTCGAGCGCCACCCGCAGCCGGTCGGGGTCGACCTGCTGCTGCAGACCGATCTCCAGATACTCGGCCTCACTGGCGACGCCGGTCGGGGCCGCGCTCGCGTAGGAGATCTTGGGGTGCGGGGTGAATCCCTGAGAGAAGGCGACCGGGACACCGCCGCGGCGCAGTGCCCGTTCGAACGCCCGGGCGAAGTCGCGGTGCGAGGTGAACCGCAGCGGGCCGCGCTTGGCGTACCGGATCCGGATCCGTTGCACGACCGGCGCCTGGCCGCCTGCCGGTTGTGGCTTCCTGCTGATCGTGATGCTCCTCGGAAGGGGTAGGGAACGTCGTCATCCTCACCCGGATGGGTGCGGCGCGCCAGTCAGCCCGCCGCCGGGGTCCGCAGGCCGGTGTTGACCGGCGTCAGCGGCAGCAGTTTCTGCCCGGTCGGACCGATCTGGATCTCAGTATCCATTGACGGACAGACACCGCAGTCGAAACAGGGCGTCCACCGGCAGTCATCCTGCTCATACTCGCCCAACGCGTCCTGCCAGTCCTGCCAGAGCCAGTCCTTGTCCAGCCCGGAGTCCAGGTGGTCCCAGGGCAACACCTCGGTGGTGTCCCGTTCGCGAACCGTGTACCAGTCCAGATCGACCCCGTACGCCGGCAGCGTGTCGGCGGCCGCGTCGACCCACCGCTGGTACGAAAAGTGCTCGCTCCAGCCGTCGAACCGGCCGCCGGACTCCCAGACCCGGCGGATCACCGCGCCGACCCGCCGGTCACCGCGCGACAGCAGCCCTTCGATCAGCGACGGCTCGCCGTCGTGGTAACGGTAGCCGATCGCCCGACCGAGCGACCGGTCCGCGTTGATGGCCTGCTTGAGCAGCCGCAGCCGGTTGTCGATCACCTCCGGGTGCTGCATCGACGCCCACTGGAACGGGGTGTGCGGCTTGGGCACGAACCCGCCGATCGAGACGGTGCACCGGATGTCCTTGGAACCGGTCGCCGCCCGACCCGCCTTGATCACCTCGTGGGCGAGCCGGGCGATCTGCAGCACGTCGTCGTCGGTCTCGGTGGGCAGCCCGCACATGAAGTAGAGCTTCACCTGACGCCAGCCGTTGGTGTACGCGGTCACCACGGTCCGGATCAGGTCCTCCTCCGAAACCATCTTGTTGATCACCCGGCGGATCCGCTCCGAGCCGCCCTCCGGGGCGAACGTCAGCCCGGTACGCCGACCG
Organism: Micromonospora sp. ABR4_055; assembly: GCF_056160425.1. Lineage (NCBI taxonomy): Bacteria > Bacillati > Actinomycetota > Actinomycetes > Micromonosporales > Micromonosporaceae > Micromonospora > Micromonospora sp. ABR4_055. The sequence continues at coordinate 8,191 of NZ_JBSWXD010000082.1, read as the reverse complement.
TTGCGGGACAGCTCCTGCGCCAGCTCGATGTTGAACGCGTCAACCCGGGTGGACGGCAGCGACAGCGACACGTTCGTGCCGGCGTACTGCTCGGCCAGGCCGGAGCACATGTCGCCGATCTCCGAGTGGTCGGCCGAGGACAGCGACAACAGACCGACCTCGTGGAAGCCGGAGTACTCCAGGCCGTCGGCGACCATCTGCCCGACCGTGGTGATGGACCGCTCCCGCACCGGACGCGTGATCATGCCCGCCTGGCAGAACCGGCAACCGCGCGTACAGCCGCGGAAAATCTCTACCGCGTAGCGTTCGTGGACCGTCTCGGCCAGCGGGACGATCGGCTTCTTCGGGTACGGCCAAGCGTCCAGGTCCATGGTGGTGCGCTTGTGCACCCGGAACGGCACGTCAGCCCGGTTCGGCACCACCCGCTGGATCCGGCCGTCCGGCAGGTAGTCCACGTCGTAGAAGCGCGGTACGTAGATGCTCTCCGTACGGGCCAGCCGCAGCAGCAGCTCGTCGCGCCCACCCGGCGACCCTTCGGCCTTCCACCGCCGGACGATGCCGGTGATCTCCAGCACGGCTTCCTCGCCGTCGCCGAGCACCGCCGCGTCGATGAAATCGGCGATCGGCTCCGGGTTGAACGCGGCATGCCCACCGGCCAGCACCACCGGGTGTGAGTCGTCCCGGTCAGCGGCGGACAACGGGATCCCGGCCAGGTCGATCGCGGTCAGCAGGTTCGTGTAGCCCAGCTCGGTGGCGAACGAGACACCGAACACGTCGAAGTCGCCGACCGGCCGGTGCGCGTCAACGGTGAACTGCGGCACGCCGTGCGCCCGCATCAGCCGTTCCAGGTCCGGCCAGACCGCGTAGGTCCGTTCGGCCAGCACGTCGGGCTGCTCGTTGAGCACCTCGTACAGGATCTGCACGCCCTGGTTCGGCAGGCCGACCTCGTAGGCGTCCGGATACATCAGCGCCCAGCGCACGGCTGCGGCCTCCCAGTCCTTGGCCACCGCGCCGAGCTCGCCGCCGACGTACTGGATCGGCTTGCTGACCTGGGGCAGCAACGGCTCCAACCGGGACCAGACCGACCTGGCCGTCGGGCCACCCACGGTCGCCGTCGGGGCAGCGCCTGCCGGGACAACCATCAAACCTCCTCCAAACCGCACCGGACACCGGGTCAACCACCCACAGTACGCGGGCGGGGCGGCCGGGCTAGCCGCACGGTACTAACCTCGAACGGGTCCGAGAGGAGATGCATCTGCGATGCGGCAGCCGCAACCGGATGAAGGTCCGACCACGGACCAGCCAGCCGGGGCGGGCGGGTCCGACCCGGCCACGTCACCCGCCACGTCACCGGCCCCGTGGCGGGGCTCGGCAGCGGTGCCGCCACCGCGGCCGCGCCAGCGCTGGTGGCAGCGGGACGCCCCCCGGACGGATCAGCCACCACCCCGTGACCCGACCCTGCAGCTACCACCCGACGGGTACGCCGAAGACGATCCAGCGACCCGCACCCCGGTCGACCCGTGGGCCGCCGCCGACCCCTGGCCAGCGGGTCAACCGACCGACCCGCCCGACGAATGGCCCGGTGCCAACCCGCCGACGCCGGAACCGGCGGCCTTCCCCCCGCCGGTGGCCCCACCCGCGCCCACCTCGCCCCCGGACACGCCACCACCGGTCGCCGGTCCGCACCCGCCGAACCCGAGCCGGCTCCCGGTGACCCGACCACCGGTCACCGGGCCACCGGTCACCGGGCCACCGGTCACCGGGCCACCGGTCACCGGGCCACCGGCGCCGACCGGAAAAGCGGCCCGTCGGCAGCGCCGACAACAACGCCGACGACGGCGCTGGCCATGGAAGACGACGCTGTTCACCCTGCTCACCGTCGCCTGTTGCTGCGGCTGTCCGGCCTACTACGGCAAGCCGCTGTGGGACCAGTACCCGGCGAACGCCGCGCTCCCCGGGCAGGTCGCCGACCTGCGACTCAGCGACGACGGCTCCAGCCAGGAGACCGCCGCCCGGTTGGAAGGTGAGATGCGCACCGCCCATCTGCTTGCCGAGGACACCTTCGCCGGTGTGTACCGGGACGGCAACGGCAAGCTCGTGGTGCTCTACGGCATCACCGGTTTTCGGATGACGCCGGGCAGCGACCTGGACAGCGAGGTCGGCCGGATCAGCGACGCGTACCAGATGGATACCGTCGAGACGTTCGAGACCGGCACCCGGGGCACCCACCTGAGCTGCGGAACCGGCGTCTCCGACGGCGACGACGTGGTGGTCTGCGCCTGGGCCGACCACGGCAGCCTCGGCACCGCGCTGTTCACCCGCCGGTCGGTCGAGGAGAGCGCGACGTTGACCGGGCAACTACGCGCCCAGGCGATCAGCCGGGAGTGACCCGGGAGTGGCTCAGCCGGCGGCGTCGCCGTTACCGTTGCCCGGCTGGCCGTCGCTGGTCCTCGCCCCACCGGCGGTACGCGGTGGCGCGTACCGGGGCACGTACTCCTGGCCGGTGAGCTGCTGAATCTCGCTCATCACCTCGTCGGTGATCCGACGCATCTCGGAGCGGTCATCGCCGCGCCCGGTGAAGTCGAGCGGCTTGCCGAACCGGACCGTGACCGTGCCCCGGCTCAGCTTCGGCCAGAGCGACCCGATCGGCTGGATCTGCGCGGTGCCGACGAACCCGACCGGGACGACCGGCACCCCGGCGGCCAGCGCCAGCCGGGCCACCCCGGTCCGGCCCCGGTACAGCCGCCCGTCCGGCGAACGGGTGCCCTCCGGGAAGACGGCCACCTGCCGGCCGGCCCGCAGCAGCGGGATCGCGCCGTCGAAGGCGCTCAGCGCCGCCCGCCCGCCGCCGCGTTCCACCCGGATCGCGCCGAGCCCGGTCACCAGGCCTTTGGTCAGCAGCCCACGGAATCCGGTGCCGTCGAAGTACTCGGCCTTGGCCCAGAACGCCACGTGCCGGGGCAGCACCGCGCCGAGGAAGTACTCGTCGGCGACGGACAGGTGGTTCGCGGCCAGGATCACCCCGCCGGTGGTGGGGATGTTCTCCCGCCCTTCCACCTTGGGTCGCCAGCCCAGCAACAACGCTGGTCCGACAGTGACTTTGCCGATCGAATACAGCGGCGGCACGGATCCTCCGGCGACGGGACAGGCATGGGTGGGTCGGACAGACACGGTAGCGGACGGGATCCCGCCCGGACCGGTCAGACCCGCTGCACCCGCACCGACACCGGCTCACCGTCGCCCACCTCACCGGCGAATCCCCCCGCCGGGCCGGCCCCGGACGGGTCGACCGTCACCTCGTCGGCGAGCACCTCACCGGCGACGAAGTCCTGGTACGCCCGTACCGCCGCCGCCACCTCGGCCCCGGCGACCACAGTGACCCGAACCCGGTCGGTGATCCGCAGGTCGGCCTCCCGCCGGGCCTGCTGGATCACCCGGACCAGGTCCCGGGCCAGCCCTTCGGCGGCCAGCTCCGGCGTGACGGTGGTGTCCAGCACCACCACCCCCTGCCCGGCCGGCAACGGTGCGGAATGCTCCGGGTCGGCGGCGACCAGCTTCAACTCGTACTCCCCGTCGGCCAGCCGGACCCCGGCGGCGACCGGCGCGCCGTCGTCGCCCAGCGCCCAGTCGCCGGACTTCACCGCCCGGATCACCGCCTGTACCTGGCCGCCGACCCGGGGGCCGAGCACCCGGGGCACCACGGTCAGCACCTGCTGGCAGTGGTCGGCGACGGCGTCGGTGAACTCCACCGACTTGACATTGACCTCGTCGGCGACCAGGTCGGCGAACGGCCGCAGTTGTGGCGCGGCGGCGCTGGCCACGGTCAGCGCCGGCAACGGCAGCCGGACCCGCAGATTACGGGCCTTGCGCAGCGACAGCCCGGCCGAGCAGACCTCGCGGACCGCGTCCATCGACGCGACCAGGTCGTGGTCGGCGGGGAACTCGCCGGCGGCCGGCCAGTCGGTCAGGTGCACCGACCGTTCACCGGTCAGCCCGCGCCAGATCTCCTCGCTGGTCAACGGTGCCAACGGCGCCACCACCCGGGTGAGCGTCTCCAGCACGGTGTACAGGGTGTCGAACGCGTCGGTGTCGCCGGACCAGAACCGGTCCCGGGACCGGCGGACGTACCAGTTGGTCAACGCGTCGAGGTAGGTACGCACGCTGGCGCAGGCACCGGAGATGTCGTAGCCGTCCATCTGCCGGGTGGCCTCGTCGACCAGTTCACCGGTCTTGGCCAGCACGTACCGGTCGAGCAGGTGGGTGCTGTCGGTACGCCGGGTCGCGGTGTAGCCCTCCGCGTTGGCGTACAACGCGAAGAAGTACCAGACGTTCCACAGCGGCAGCAGCACCTGCCGGACGGCGTCGCGGACGCCGCTCTCCACCACCGCCATGTCGCCGCCGCGCAGCACCGGCGAGGCTATCAGCATCCAGCGCATCGCGTCCGAGCCGTAGGTGTCGAACACCTCGTACACGTCCGGGTAGTTGCGCAGGCTCTTGCTCATCTTGCGCCCGTCGGCGCCGAGCAGGATGCCGTGGCTGACGCAGTTGCGGAAGGCCGGCCGGTCGAACAACGCGGTGGCCAGCACGTGCATGGTGTAGAACCAGCCACGGGTCTGCCCGATGTACTCGACGATGAAGTCGCCCGGGTAGTGGTGCTCGAACCACTCACGGTTCTCGAACGGGTAGTGCACCTGGGCGAACGGCATCGACCCGGACTCGAACCAGCAGTCGAGCACCTCCGGCACCCGGCGCATCGTGGACCGTCCGGTCGGGTCGTCCGGGTTGGGCCGGGTCAGCTCGTCGATGCCGGGCCGGTGCAGGTCGGCCGGGCGTACGCCGAAGTCACGCTCCAGCTCGTCGAGCGAGCCGTACACATCGACCCGCGGATAGGCCGGGTCGTCCGAGCGCCACACCGGGATCGGTGAGCCCCAGAACCGGTTCCGGCTGATCGACCAGTCCCGCGCTCCGGCCAGCCACTTGCCGAACGAGCCGTCCTTTACGTGCGCCGGCGTCCAGGAGATCTGCTGGTTCAGCTCCACCATCCGGTCCCGGAAGGTGGACACGGCCACGAACCACGACGACACCGCCTTGTAGACCAACGGCGTGTCACAGCGCCAGCAGTGCGGGTACGAGTGGGTGTAGGTGTCGTGGCGCAGCAGCAGGCCCCGGTCGCGCAGCTCACGGATGATCGGCTTGTTGGTGTCGAAGACCTGCTCCCCCGCGTACGGCGGGACCAGGGCGGTGAACCGGGTGTGGTCGTCGACGGTGACGATCGTCGGGATGCCGGCGGCGTTGCAGGTGTTCTGGTCGTCCTCACCGAACGCCGGGGCCATGTGCACCACCCCGGTGCCGTCCTCGGTGGTGACGAAGTCGGCGCCGAGGACCTGGTAGGCGTTCGGGCCGGCCCGGTCGACCAGGTAGTCGAACAGCGGGGTGTAGCGGCGTCCGACCAGGTCGGCGCCGCGGACCGTGCCGACCCGCTCGAACCCGTCCAGTTCCTTGGCGTACGCCTCGACCCGTGCCGCCCCCAGCAGGTACCGCTGCCCGTCGCGCTGCAGCACCGCGTACTCGATGTCCGGGCCGACGGCGAGGGCCAGGTTCGACGGCAGCGTCCACGGCGTGGTGGTCCACACCCCGATCCGTTCCGGCTCGCCACCGGGCTGCGCCGGCGCCAGCTCGAACCAGACGGTGACGGTCGGGTCCTGCCGGTCGCGGTAGACGTCGTCCATCCGGGTCTCGGTGTTGCTCAGCGGCGTCTCACAGCGCCAGCAGTAGGCCAACACCCGGAAGCCCTCGTAGACCAGCCCCTTGTCATACAGGGCCTTGAAGGCCCACATGACGCTCTCCATGTAGTCCAGGTCGAGCGTCTTGTAGTCGTTGACGAAGTCGACCCAGCGGGCCTGCCGGGTGACGTAACGCTCCCAGTCCTGCGTGTAGGTCAGCACCGAGCTGCGGCAGACGTCGTTGAAGCGCTCCATGCCCAGCTCGACGATTTCCGCCTTCGTGGAGATGCCGAGCTGGCGTTCGGCCTCGACCTCGGCGGGCAGCCCGTGGCAGTCCCAGCCGAAGCGGCGCTCGACCCGCCGGCCGCGCATCGTCTGGTAGCGCGGCACCACGTCCTTGACGTAGCCGGTGAAGAGGTGGCCGTAGTGCGGCAGGCCGTTGGCGAACGGCGGGCCGTCGTAGAAGACGTACTCGTTGGCGCCGTCCGGACCCGGGTCACGCTGGTCGACGCTGGCTTCGAAGGTCTTGTCCGCCGTCCAGTAGTCCAGGACACGGCGCTCCACCTGGGGCAGGTCCGGACTGGCCGGCACGCCGGTGGCGGGGTCGGTCATCGGGTACGCCATGGTGGTGCCCTCTCCTCGCGCAGCTCACTGTCTCGTGGTCTGCGAGGACGAACCCGTCGCGGGTCGCCGACTGCTGCCGGACGTCGCCACGGTGGGCCGCGGTACCACCTCGCTTGGCGGTCGCCGAGGTGCGCGACCGCCCGCTCATCGGCCGGCTGTGACGGGCCGGACCCGTCCGGTTCTACTGGGGCCGCCGCTGCCGGGCAGTGGTAGCCGGTTCTTCCGGAGGCTCACCGGTGATGGCCGGGTCGTCGCCTTTGGGTTGCCTTCAGTTTTGAGCGTATCCCACCCGTCGAGCTGGTTTCCGTCCGCCTGCCACTTCCGGTTTCAGCGGGCGGACGAGGCCGGCAGGGTGGCCGACCAGAGCGAACGGCCGTCCCGGTCGCGCAGGTGCACGGTGAACGCCCGGGATTCGCCGTCGACGAACACCTCGCCGTAGTGCTGGAAACCATCGGCCGGTGAGGTGTTGGCCCGCGGTGGGGCGTTGACGAACACCGCCTCCGGGCCGAACGTACCGTCGAGGGTGTTCGGGCCGAACGCCCCGGCGTGCGCCGGGCCGGAGACGAACTCCCAGAACGGGGTGAAGTCGGCCACCGCTGCCCGTGCCGGATCGTAGTGATGGGCGGCGGTGTAGTGCACGTCAGCGGTGAGGAAGACGATACCGGTGACACCGGCCCGGTGCGCCGCGCCGAGAATCTCGGCGAACTCCAGCTCCCGCCCGGCCGGCGCGCCGCCGTCGCCCTGGGCGATGCCTTCCTGGGCTGCGCCACCGTCCGGCACGATCAGGCCGAGCGGCAGGTTGTTGGCGATCACCTTCCAGGTGGCCGTCGACCGGGTGAGCTCGCGGATCAGCCACTGCCGTTGCTGGGTGCCGAGCAGGCCCCGATGCGGGTCGGCGTAGGTGTTGCCGTCGTTGGGGTCCTTGTAGGTGCGCATGTCGAGGACGAACACGTCCAGCAGCGGCCCGTAGCGGACCACCCGGTACAGCGGTCCGTCGTCCGGGGTCGGCAGCCACTCGTGGAACGCCTGCCGGGACCGGGCGGCCAGCACGTCGACCCGGGTCTCGGTGTAACGCGGGTCGGTGAGGATCTCGCCCGGGTACCAGTTGTTGGTCACCTCATGGTCGTCCCACTGGTTGAGTTGCGGCACCTCGGCGGCGAACGACCGCAGCTGCGCGTCGAGCAGGTTGTAGGCGAACTGGCCACGGAACTCGGTGAGCGTCTCGGCGACCTTGGACTTCTCCGGGGTCACCAGGTTGCGCCACACCCGCCCGTCCGGCAGGGTCACCGTCTCAGCGAGCGGGTTGTCGGCGTACACCGTGTCGCCGCTGCACAGGAAGAAGTCCGGCCGGCCACGCCGCATCGCCTCGAAGATCCGCATCCCGCCGAAGTCCTCGCTGATCCCCCAGCCCTGGCCGGCGATGTCCCCGGTCCAGACGAACCGCACGTCGTCGACCCGACCCCGGGTGCCGCCGACCGGCCGGCCCCGGTGGTGTCCGTGGTGACCACCGGCGCGGGGTGCGGTGCTCAGCGAACCGGTCAACGGTTCGCTGACCAGGCTGGGACGGTGCAGACTCTCCACCCGCACCCGGTAGTGCAGCCGCTCGCCGGCGGGCAGGCCACGCAGCCGTACCTTGCCGGTGTAGTCGCCGCGGCTGTCGAGCACCGGGCCGCGTACCCGCCGGGCGTCGCGCAGGTCCGGCCGGCGGCCGACTTCGACGATCAGCCGGCCGACCCGGTCCGCGCGGGTCCAGACGACGGCCTCGCCGGGGCCGGCCACGCCGCTCTGGACGCCGTGGGTGAGCACCGGCCGGCCGGTGGGGTGCCAGGCCGGCGCCGCAGGCC
>NZ_JBSWXD010000081.1:0-28356 GCF_056160425.1 Micromonospora sp. ABR4_055 | reverse complement strand
CCGTCCCCTTCCCGGTTATCCCTCCCCCCCTGGGTTCCCCCCCCGTCGTGTCCCCCCCCTTTCACCCAAACACCCTCCCCCGCTTGGGAACCCCACCCCCAAGATCCCGCGCGCTTCACCAGGTGACAGATGTTAAGCCGCAGCCCGTACCTGGGGCGCCAGCTGCAGCTCCTCCTCGAGGTAGTCGGCCATCTGCGCGATGGTGGGCTCGTGGAACAGGTCACCGACCTCGATGTCGACTCCGTACCTGTCACTCACCTGCATCGCGATCCGGGCTGCCCGCAGGGAGTCCCCGCCGAGGTCGAAGAAGTTGTCCAGTACCCCGATGCCCTCGATCTCCAGGGTGTTCGTCCACAGCTGGTGCAGCGACTGTTCCAGCTCGCCACAGGGGGCCTGGTAGGCGCTGTCCACGTCGGGCCGGGAGTTGGGCGGCTCCGGCAGAGCGGACCGGTCGATCTTCCCGTTGGTGTTCAGCGGCATGCTCCCCACCAGGTACGCGGAGGGCACCATGAAGGCCGGCAACCGCCGGCGCAGGGCCCGGCGGATATCCTGTACCACCGGATCTGATCCGGCGGCCGGCTCGATGTACGCCGCCAACTGCACGTCGCCCGCGCGGTCCTTGCGTGCGAGCACTGCGGCCTGCCGTACCCCTGGCTGAGCCGCCAGCACAATTTCGATCTCGGCGAGGTGCACGGTGTTGCCACGTACCTTGATCTGATTGTCCCGGCGGCCGACGATTTCGATACTGCCGTCCGTCCAGTACCGGGCCATGTCCCCGGTGCGGTAGAGGATCGGGGACCGCTGCGGGTCAATGGGGTTCTGTACCCATTTCTGCGCCGTCATCTCCGGCCGGTTCAGATAGCCGGCGGAGAGCCCGTCGCCGGTGATGCACACCTCTCCGACGACTCCCGGCGGCACCGGCCGGAGCCGCTCGTCCAGCACGTAGGTCCGGACGTTGCAGATCGGTCGCCCGATCGGGGGCAGGGTGCTGGCCCGCCCCTCTGGCCCAAGATCAATTCCGAGTTGGGTGATGTCGCAGAAGGCCACCGTGGTGGCCTCGCTGGAGCCGTACAAATTGATCAGGCGGAAAGAGAGGTCCGCCGGAGGCCAGGATTGGATGCGTTCGCCGCAGACCCGGATGTCGCGTAGCGCGGTGTCGGCGGGCCAGTCCAGGGACCAGAGCCGTTCGGCCATCGGTTTCATCAGCAGGGTGGTGGTGATTCGGTTGGCCAGGAACCACTCCTGCAGGCGTTCAGGGGAGGCGACCACCGAGGCCTCGGGGATGTGCACGGTGGCGCCGGCGGCGAGCACCGGGAAGCACTCGACCTGGATCATGCCGTACCCGGGGGCCGCCAGCCAGGTGCCCTGCGAGCCAGGGGCCATCCCGCACAGCTCTCGCATGGCGTGGATGTGGTTGCGGGCGGCTCCGAACCGGGCCCGCACCGCCTTGGGCGCCCCAGTGGAACCCGAGGTGTAGCCGATGTGGATCAGATCGTCGACCCCGATCGGTTCGTGCACCTCGGTGGTGGGTTCGGTCTGCCAGTCAGTGGTGTCGAGGGAGATGACCGGGCAGGTTCCGGCGACGGAACCGGCGTGGACGGCCATGGTGAGTACCCCGGCCGCCGCGGAGTCCTTGATCATGAATCTGGTGCGTTCTGCGGGAAAGTCGGGATCCAGCAGGATCGCCGCTGCGGCCACCTTGAAGCAGGCGAGCTGGGCGATCAGTGCCTCGACGCCACGGGGGAAACAGACTCCGACATTGTCGCCCCGGCCGATCCCGGTGGCCACGAGCCGGTGGGCGACCTGGTTCGCCCACTCGTCCAGCTCCCGATAGGTCACCCGCCGGTCGGGCAGAGCGACCGCCACCGCCGCTGGGGTCTCCCGGGCGTACCGGGCGACCAGTTCGTGGATGTACGGGGCGGGCACGGTGGCATCGGTCCGGTTCCACTCGATCAGCACCTGGTGGCGTTCCTGCTCGGTGAGCAGCTCGATGTCGTCCACCGCGGTGGTCGGTCCGACCGCCAGCACCCGTTCGAGGTGGCGGGCGTACTGGGCCACTGCCGTCGCCTCGAACCGCTGGGCGGGCATCACCAGCTCCAGCCCGTCGGGGGTGACCACCAGGGTGAGGGCGGCAATGGCGGCTCCGAGGGGTGCCCCGTCGGTGACGACAACACCCTGTGGCAGGTCGTCACCGGCCGGAACCTCGACCATTCCGTGGGGTAGGTCGCCGAGCGTGGTGCCGGTGGGTACCGGCACGAGGAGGGTGGTGGTGACCCCGGGGCTCAGGCGACCGATGTGGACCTCGGCCGTACCGGTGTACCTGTGGATCAGAGTGGCGAGGGCGGCCACGGCGGCGGTGGGGTCGGCCGGGCCGGCGATCGGAACCCGGTGCGGCGGGGAGTGTGGTTCGCCTCCGCCGGGCCGGGCCAGTGGTAGCGACGAACTGGTGGTCGTCTGCATCGGACTCATCGTTCCTCTCCGGGTGGGTGCGCCTTGGTCTCAGCCGGCCATGGCAAGGTCGTGGGCGGACCGGCGGGCTCGCAGGGAGTCCGCCAGCAGGGTGATCAGTCGGACGGTCTGCTCCCAGCCGACGCACGCGTCGGTGATGCTCTGGCCGTAGCGCAACTGGTCGCTGCTGCCCAGGACCAGGTCCTGCCGCCCAGGGGTCAGGAAGCTCTCGAGCATGAGACCGGCGATGCCGTGCTCTGAACCAGCGACACGGGCCGCGACATCCTCGACCACGTACGTCTGCCGCTCGTGGTCCTTGCCACTGTTGCCGTGGCTCGCGTCGATGAACAGGTTGGTGGTCAGCCCGGCGGCGTGAAGCTGGCCGCGGGCCAGGGCGACGTGCATCGGACCGTAGTTGGGGGCGTCGCTGCCGCCACGCAGCACCAGGTGACAGGCCGGGTTGCCGGTCGTGCTGAGGATGGCGTTGTGGCCGCCGTCGGTGATGCCGGGAAAGACGTGCCCCCGGCCGGCCGCGACTATCGCGTCGACGGCGTCCTCGACCCCACCGTTGGTGGAGTTCTTGATACCTACCGGCATCGGTAGCCCGCTCGTCAACTGTCGGTGGATCTGGCTCTGCACGGTCCGGGCACCGATCGAGCCCCAGGAGACGGCGTCGGAGAGGTACCTGGCGACGGTCGGGTCGAGGAATTCACAGCCGACCGGCAGACCGGTGCCCAGTACGTCGATCATCGTGCGCCGGGCGACCCGCAGGCCGGCCTCGATGTCGTGGGATCCGTTGAGTAGGGGATCGTTGACCAGGCCTTTCCACCCGAGGCGGGTGCGTGGCTTCTCGACGTACACCCGCATCACGACGAGTAGGGAGTCGGCAACCTGGTGGGACAGAGCGGCGAGGCGTTCCGCGTACGCCAGGGCGGCTACGGGGTCGTGGATCGAGCAGGGCCCGGCGATGACGACGAGGCGGTCGTCCTCGCCGCGGAGCACCTTCTCGACGCCTTGCCTGGCCTGCTGGACGGTGTCGGCGGCGACCGTGGAGAGCGGAATCTCCTCCCGTAGCGCTGCGGGTGAGGTGAGGTGACGGTAGGTGGTTGCCCGCGAGGCGGAGGCCAGGGCCGGTTGCATGAACATGTTTCCTTCCCGTTTCAGCTACCGCCGGCGGTGAACACCGCGGCGGAGAAGGTGAAGCCCATGCCGGTTCCGATGACCAGAATCCGCGCACCGGGTTCGAGCTGGTCCGAATCCAGGAGGTGGTGCAGGCCGAGGATCTGGTCGGCGGCACCGAGGTGCCCGGTGGTCAGGCCGAACTCGAGCAGGTTGTGTCTGGGGGTGATGCCGAGGGGACGCACGAAGCTGTTCTGGAAGAGGGTCCGGCCGACGAAAGGGGTGATGAGCCAGTCGACCTCGTCCGGGCCGGTCGCTGACTCGGCCAGGGCGCGGGTGACGACGCTCTGGGTTCGCTCGGCGGTGCGCGTCTGGATGTCGCGCAGGGAGATCTCCCCCCGGGCCAGGAATTCCCGGGTACGGCGCCGGGCATCTGGTGCCTGCGTGCTGGGGGTCTCCCGAAAGGGCTCATCGCCCCTTGACAGTCCGCCAAGGACGGTGTCGGTCTCGGCGACGCAGGACAGCAACCGCAGTCGCCCGCCGCCGCGGGTCAGCACCGCCGCCGCCGCGCCGTCGCCGAAGACCATTCCCGGAGAGGCGTAGAAGCGGTCTCCTGGCGGCCCGAACCGGTCCGCCAGGGTGAGCAGGGCACAGGAGAGGGCCGGATTGGTGGCCAACATACTGGCCGCCACCTCGATGCTGGCGATCGAGCCGTTGGACCAGGCGGCAACGGTGATCGGCATGGTCGCCAGTTGGGTGCCGAGTAGTTCCCCCGCGATCCAGCAGGCGGCCGACCACTGGTCGATGCCCTGGAATCCGGCATGGCTGTGCAGGTGCAGGGTGTCCGGACCGACCTCGACGCCGTACTCGGTCGCCGCCTTGATCGCCTGCCGCCCTCCGGTCACGGCCATCTCCGGTGGGGCCTCCGAGGCCCGGGAGAAGCTGATCATGCCTGTGCTGGCTGCCGCTTCCGGGGAGTAGGAGCCTGCGGCGACGGCTCCGGCGATGGGGATCCGGTCGCCCAGGACGGCTCCGGTGCCAGCGACCCAGATGTCATCGAACCGCATGGTCGGCTTCTTCCACGGCAAGGTCTTGGCGGAATCCGTCCGGCAGGTCCCGGAGGTGATGCGCCCCTGCGGTGACCCTGGCCGGGCCGGCGACTCCGGTGAGGATCGCCAGGGCGGTGCGGCTCAGCACCCGGCCGACGGCGGACTCGATGGCCCCGGCGAGGTGCGGGACGCTGGTTCGGTAGTGGACGGTGAACTCGACAGTGCTCCCCTGGGGGTCCGGTGTGACAGACCAGTGTCCGTCGTAGCGGACGAAGTCCCCGTCGACCTGTTCGAACTCGATCCGGTCGGCGGTTACCCGGCTGCGCTGGGTCCAGGTGGCGACTCCGTTACCGAAGGCGAGCACCCAGTCGCTGCGGTCCTCCTCCCGAGTGACGGACAGCAGGTCCGGGGCGTATCCGGGGAAGTTCTCCGCTGCGCTCAGCAACCGGATCACCTCCTCGGCCGATGCCGCGACTTTCGCCTGCAAGGTTCGGGTGGCCATTGATTCCTCCGGTTCAGGTCAGGCGGCCGATGCTGACGGCCTGCAGATGGGTGGTTCGCAGCATCGGATGACTCGCCTCGCCGAAGGCGCCACCGGTCAGGCCGGTGCCGCCCTGGTTGGGCAAGAACGGCAGGAAGTTGCCATGGGAGTCATTGATCTTGAGATTCCCGCCGTTGGTGACGGCCTCCAGGCAGCGCTGAACAGTGGCCTCGTTGCTGGACCAGACAGAGTTGCGCAGTCCGTACGCGTTGGAGTTGACGAAGGCCAGTACCTCCTCCAGCAACTCCTGGTCCGAGTCGCCAGCGGCCGGCACGATGATCGGTAGGAGGGGGAAGAACGTCTCGTCGCGGACCACGGACATGTCCCGCGCCCCGCGCAGCCCGTCGACTCGGACGATCGTCGGCTCGATGAAGAAGCCGGTCTCCGAGGGTGTTCCGTCCACATCCAGACGGCGTGCGCCGTGCACCAGCTTCGCGCCCTTGGCGAGGGCCTCGACGAGGCTGCCGAAGAACCAGTCGGCACCGAGCACCGGGGTGAGCACCACCCCCCGATCCTGTGGATAGCCCGGCCGGATCAGCCGGGTGGTGGCGACCAGTTTCTCGATCACCTCGTCGGCGATGGCCGGGTGCAGGATGACCTGGTTGGGGACGTTGCAGATCTGTCCGGAGTTCATGAAGAACTGGGCCAGGGACTCGACGGCGGCGTCCAGGTCGGCGTCGTGCCAGACCACGCAACAGTCGTTGCCGGCGAGCTCCAGGATGGGCTTCTTGCCGGCCGCTACACAGTCGCTCTCGAACTGCATGCCCTTGTGGCTGCCGCCGTAGTAGATGATGTCGTTGACCTGCTTGCTCGCGATCCAGGCATCGATCATGGGCGGCCCACAGAGGGCATTCATGGTGCCGGCCGGGGCCCCGGCCTCCTCCAGTACCGGCGCTACGATCTCCCGGAGTAGGTACATGCAGCTCAGTCCGACCCCCCGGGGGGCGCGGACCACCATGGTGTTGCCGGCAAGCATCGCGGTCAGGCCGTTCAGAGCGTTGACGGTGGCCGCGTTCTGCGGGGGATTGAGGCAGACCACCCCGTCGGGCACCCGGCGTAGCAGCATCTCCCGATCCTCGGTCTGCCGCCGGACCACCATCTGCTCGGCGCACCAGTCCAGGGTCTCGGGGCTCCAGGTGGTCTGTGGTACGCCGTAGACGATGCCCTCCGACATGTCCCGTGGCTGGCCCTCGGCGACGAGTAACTCGACCAGGGGGCCGCCGTACTCGACCAGCCGCCGGGCGATCGCCTGGCCGATGGCCATCCGGTCGTCGAGGGGAACCCGGGCCCACTCGGGGGCGGCCCTGGCGGCGGCCTCGATCGCCTGCCCGGCCATCGCCTCGTCGGCGATGGCGCACGCTCCGACGACCACATCCGCCGGGGCGGTCACCCCGGGCCGGCCCGCGTCGAGATCCCGCTTGAGGCGCAGGCTGGGGAAGGTGTCGTCGATAACCGCCCGGGTGGAGATGGTGTGCACGTACTCGCCACTGTCGCCGGTGACGTCCCGGCCTCCGATATACGACGGATATGTCCTGATCGTCACGTCGGTCCTTTCTGCGGTCCCGCTGTTACCGCCAATGACGTTATGCAGGTAACAAGATCGAGACAATGGATCCGCGATAAGGGATCCTTCTTCCAAAGGAAGGCGCCCTGGCCCTGCGGGGCCGGGGCGCGGCGGACGGAGCAGTGGAGTCAGGCCGCGCGCAGCGGCTCGCGTCGAAGGTGCAGTCCGAAGTGGTCGCGGTAGGCGTCGAGCACCTCCGCCGCGGCCAGCTCCCGGCGGACGCGGCCGCCGTCGGCGGTGGTGATGGTCAGGCTTCGACCGGCCAGGGTCACCCGGCCCCCGTCGGCGGTGAGCCGGGAGCAGATCGGTGACCGGGCGTAGGGCGACTGGGGCGAGGTGACGATCCACCAGCAGGCGGCCTCGAAGTCCGACAGGACTCTTGCCCGCTGGTCTACCCGGTAGACCGGTCGGCTGCCCCGGAACACGTCGAGGTCACCACCCGAGGTCTCGACCAGTCGGAACCGCCCGCCCGGATCCCACTGCTCGGCCGAGGTGCCGAGGGCCAGCGGGAAGACGGTATGCCTGCCGAAGCCGACATCGGCCAGCCATCTGGCGCCGGTCGTGTCCTCTACCCGCAGAACGATGTGGCTGTAGGGCAGGGCCAACCGACCGGTCGCGTACACCTGGGCGGGCAGCAGCTCGACCTGGTAGCCGAGGGCCTCCAGTAGCAGGGCGAAGGCTCCGTTCAGCTCGTAGCAGATGCCGCCCCGACGACGGTCCACGATGTTGTGCAGCAGCCCTACCTCGTCGAGGGTCACTTCTTCATCCAGATGGATCGCGAGAGTGTTGTAGGGGACGGTCGTGAGGTGCGCCCGGTGCAGATCCCGCAGAGCCAGGGGGTCACCGGCCGCGGACCGGTCGGCGCCTATCCGGCCCAGGTACGCCGCGACGGACACCTCCGTGATCGATGAAGGGTGCAGCGAAATGCTCATGATCAGCTCTCTTCGACGGTACGATCATGAAAAGATCCGATGGAGGGTACTTATAGTGATTAAAGGTGACACTCTGCGCGGGCTAAGCACCGTCAGCTTCTGGGCAGACGATGTGGAGGCCGCCAAGCGGTGGTACTCCGAGCTGCTGGGCATCGAGCCGTACTTCGAACGTGGCGGGGCCTACGTCGAATTTCGGATCGGGGACTACGAGCACGAGCTGGGTATCGTCGACCGTGAGTACGCCCCGGCCGAAACCGCTTCCGGCCCTGGCGGCGTTGTCGCCTACTGGCATGTCGATGACATCGAGTCGACCTACGACCGACTGCTGGCCATGGGTGCCACCGAGTACCAGCCGATCACGAAGCGGGAGGCCGGCTTCGTGACTGCTGCGGTGGCTGACCCTTTCGGCAACGTCCTGGGCATCATGTACAGCCCGCACTACCTCGACTGGGTCGAGGCGACTGTCAGCCACCGACTGTCAGCCACCGGATGACAGCCCTTCGGTGACCTCCCGGATGCGGCGTTGCCGGCTCTCCGGCCGTTTCAGCTTCTGCAGATGCAACAGGATGGCATAGCGGGCGCTCGCGTTCAGCGCCGCGAAGGCCGCCGCTGCGCCGGGGGCGGCCGACAGGGCCGTCGCCAGGTCGTCCGGGATCCTGGCCCGACTCGGGGAGTCGTACGCCGCCGCCCACCTCCCATCGGCCTTGGCCCGCTCGATCTGATCCAGACCGGCGGGTCGCATCCGGCCGGCTTGGATCAGCCGCTCCGCCTTGACCCGGTTCACCTTCGACCAGGCGCTGCGGGGCCGCCGAGGGGTGAACCGTTGGGCCCACCAGCCCGGCGGGGTGGTGGCCGAGGTGGCCTTCCCGTCGATCCAGCCGTAGCAAAGGGCGACCCCGAGGGCCTCGTTCCGACTCACCGATTCGACGGGGGTCTCCTTCTTCGGCAGCACCACCCAGACCTCCTCGGCGCTGGCATGGTGTACCGCCAACCAGGCCTCGAACTCCTCGGCGTCGGTGAAGGTGAGCATCAGACCGGCACCGCCTCGACCAGGGAGAACCGGGCGGGGGCGAGACCGATGACGTCGGCGACCGCGAACCCGGCTGCCGAACACAGGGCAGCGAAGTCTCCTCGGGTGCGCTCGCGGCCGCCGAGTTGCACCAGCATGTTGAGATCGCCCAGGTGTGGCAGAGCAGACCCACCCGAGGAGACCACCTCGGGCAGGACCGCGTCGACGACCAGCAGCCGTCCATCGGGTGGGATCACCCTTCGGATGTTGCGCAGGATGCTCAGACAGCGCTCGTCGTCCCAGTCGTGCAGAATGCTCTTGAGCAGGTAGGCGTCGGCCCCGGCGGGCACCCCGGCGAAGAAGTCTCCGGTGGACAGGGTGCAGCGCCGCTCGATGCCGGCTGCCGCGATCGTGGTCCCAGCCTGGGTGATGCCGTCGGCGGTGTCATGCAGGATGCCCTGTAGATCGGGATAGGCCGTCAGGACCGCGGCGAGCAGGGTTCCGTCCCCGCCGCCGATGTCGGCGAGGGTGCTGTGCCGACCGAAGTCGTAGGCCTGCGGCAGTACCTGGGCCGCCAGCCGGGTGCCCTGGCGCATTGCTGCGTTGAACCGCTCGGAAAGCCGGGGGTCACGACCCAGGTGGCTGAAGAAGTCGGTGCCGAAGACCGCGGCGAAGGTAGCCTGCCCGGTCCGGACCGCCTCGTCCAGCCGCTGCCAGGCACCGAGCATCGCCGGATCGGTGGTCATCGCAACGAACTCGTGCATGGACTCAGGATGGTCGGTACGCAGCAGGGCGCCAACCCCAGTCAGAACGAACTGGTCGGGGCGGGGCTCGGCCAGCACTCCAAGGGCGGTGAGTGCCCGGAGTAGCCGCCGGGTCGCCTCGGGATGGGTGCCGGCCGTAGCGGCTACCTCAGCGGCAGAGCTGCCGCCCGGGCCGACAGCGTCGGCGAGCCCCAGCGTAGCGGCGGCGGAGACCGCCCTCGTTGCCATGTGCCCGCAGACCAGATCGGCGATGCGCTCCCGGTCGGCTGGGGTGACGGTGACAACCGGGATCTCAGAGATGGGCATGACATGAACCTTCCTGGTCGCCGCAGGAGCGGCTCGGGCTCGGCGGTCGGTCGACCGGCGGTCAGTTGAAGGGGAGCGCGCTGCTCCAGTCCTCGCCCGCAGCGAGCAGGCTGCGCGGCTTCACCACGTCCCGGGTCCGGGTAAGGGCCTCGATGGGCAGCAGGGCTCCGGGGGCGAGCCCGGCGACCTCGGTCGGGACCCCGATCTCGCGGTCGATCGCGGCGGCCAACGCGGCGACAGCGACATCCCGGTGCTCCTCGGCAACCTCGATCTGGACCCGAAGCACATCCCGATCCGCCCGGGCCCGCCAGAACATCACCCCGTACCCGATCGGCAGGCTGAAGACCAACTCCTCCAGCTGCTGCTGGGTCACCGTGCCCTCGGCCACGGGGTGGCCAAAGGCCGACCTGCCCAATACCCGGATCGAGGGCAGGTGCCAGCCACACGGGCAGTCCGCATAGGAAACCTCGACGTCGTCTTCGAGGTTGTAGCGCAGTAGCGGCATCGCCTCGCGATACAACGGGGTCACCAGTAACTGGCCGTTGCCGGCCTTGGTGATCCGGCCGGTAGCCGGGTCGTACACCTCGAAGATCATGCGGTCGGACCAGAGGTGCATCCGGCCGTGCGGACATTCCCCGGCGAGACTGCCGGTCTCGGTCGAGCCGTACTCCTCGACGATCGGTACCCCCCAGATCTCGCTGATCCGACTGCGGCGGGCCGGGGTGAGCGGTTCGCCGCCGACAAACAAGGCACGCAGGGCGGGGAAGTCGGCCCGCGGTCGGAGTCCGGCGGCCTGGGCGGTGGCCGCCCAGACCAGGGGTTCGGTCGGGATCGACCAGGTGAGGCTGACCTCAAGGTCATGGATGGCCTTGACCACCCGCGAATACGGCATGGCCAAGGACCGGTAGTCACCTGGGACCACAGTCGCCCCTTGCCGACGAGCGGATGCCTGGGCAAGGTGCCCGGTGATCATCAAGGCATAAGGGGTACGGACGAAGAAGGTGTCCTCCGGAGTGATACCCACCCACTTACGGGCGTACCGGTCGGTCAGGTCGATCCAGTCCTCGGCGGTGTAGTAGGAAGGGGTCGACTGACCGGCGGTGCCGCTGGACTCGTGGTAGGTGTCCAGTCTGCTTCGCGGTACTGCGAGCATCCCGAAGGGGTACTGGTCACGCAGGTCCTGCTTGGTGGTGAGGGGGAGTTCGTCAAAGTCGGGGCCGACCCGTCCGGAGTAGAACGGGGTGCGGGCAGCCCACTCCAGCACCTGGGGAAGCGCTTTGAGCTGAAGGGCCCGCAATTCCTCGAGGCTTTCCCAGTCGCCTATCTGCGGCAACGTCAACCGCATGACTACCTCCTTGCCGTGGCTTCCGTCATCCCTATCGAGGCTAGGTAGGGCACCGACCTGGACACAACGGTGCGGCGATCAGGTCTGCTACTCACCGGATCGGCGAGTAGCTCGCCGAGCAACTCCCCGATGATCCGGATCCCTCCTGGGGTGAGCACCGACTCGGGGTGGAATTGGACCGAGGCGAAGCCGGGTCCGCGTAGCCCGTGCACCTCCCCGGTTGAGCTCTCACCCAGTACCTCGATCGGGCCCTCCCGGTCCGGGTACACGAGCTCGCTCCGGTCGCAGTAGGCGGCGAAGGTGTTGTAGAAACCGACCAACTCTGTGCGCCGACGGAACCGGATCCGGCGCTGAGTGCCTTGGTTGGGCACGGGGATCCGGACGATGTCGAGGCCGAGGAGGGCGCTCAGCACCTGGTGCCCAAGGCAGATCGCGAGAAAGGGCACCCCGAGGGCGAGCAGTTCCTGGGTCACGGCCCGCAGCTTGGCGATCTTGGGATCGGTGAACTGTCGGGGGTCTCCGGGGCCGGGGCCCACGACGACCAGGTCGTGGCCGGTCAACGTCAGCTCTTCGT
Source organism: Micromonospora sp. ABR4_055 (assembly GCF_056160425.1). Classification (NCBI taxonomy): domain Bacteria; kingdom Bacillati; phylum Actinomycetota; class Actinomycetes; order Micromonosporales; family Micromonosporaceae; genus Micromonospora; species Micromonospora sp. ABR4_055. The sequence goes on along the minus strand of NZ_JBSWXD010000081.1, from coordinate 16,705 downwards.
CGTGCCGGCGGACCTCGACCCGCAGACCGAGGGCGACGAGGGCGTGTCGGGCCATCTCGGTGAAGGTGTCCTCGGCGTCGATCACCAGGGCCCGGCGGCCGACGATGCCCGGCTGTATCCGGTCCCGGTGGCGGGGGTCCTCGAACCAGAAGTCGGCCAAGGGCTGGTTGCGTTCGGCCAGGGCCCGCTGCACCAAAGGGTGCCCGCCGACCGAGGTGTCCGGAGCGACGGCTGCCCTGCGCGGTCTGCCGTCCAGGGCCTCGATCAGGCCGGCCGCCTTGGCCCGGGTCTCCCGTGCCTCGGCGGCCGGGTCCGAGTCACGGACCAGGGTGGCGCCGACACCGATCCGCATCCGCCCGGCGGGGTCGACGTCCGCGGTGCGGATCAGGATCGCCGAGTCCATGGCCCGGTCGCCGTGGGCGTCCCGGCCGATCAGGGCGACCACCCCGGCGTAGTAGCCCCGGCCCTGCGGTTCGTAGCGGTCGATCACCCGGCAGGCGCTCTCCAGTGGCCCTCCCACGACAGTGGGGGCGAAGAGGGTGTCGCGCAGGATGTGTCGGACGTCCCGGGTGGTGTGACCCTCGACGAAGTACTCCGTGTGCGCGAGTCGGGCCATCTGCTTCAGGTGCGGACCGGTCGCCCGGGCCCCCCGGTCGCAGATCCCGCCCATCATCTTCAGCTCCTCGTCCAGGACCATGTAGAGCTCGTTGGCCTCCTTGCGGTCGGCCAGGAAATCCAGGATCCCGGGCAGCTCCGGACCATCGGCCGGATAGCGGTAGGTACCGCTGATCGGGTTCATCGTCGCGGTCCCGGCTGCCAGGGTGACGTGCCGTTCCGGGGAGGAACCCACGAGGGTCCGCTGGCCGGTGTACACCACGAAGGTCCAGTGGGCCCCGGGGTCGCGGCCGAGCAGACGGCTGAAGAAGGCCAGGGCGGTCCGCGGGGACCAGCCGGGGATCTGCGCGCAGAAGGATCGGCGGAGCACGAAGTTCGCCCCCACCCCCTGACCGATCTCTTCCGTGATCACCTTCTGGACGGTGGCCGCGTACTCCTCGTCGTCGGCGTCGAATCGGGCCTCGACCAGGTCGACGGGGTCGGTTGGCAGAGCCGCCAGGACCTCGGTGAGGGTCAGCACTGTCTGCTCGGTGACCTTCATCGTGACCAGGGGCGTCCCGTCGTCGGGGGCGGCGAAACCCCGCTCGCGGATCTGTCGGTACGGCAGGATCGCCAGCACCTCGTGCCGGGGCGGCCCGGCACCATCCCCTGCGGGCAGGGGGATGTCCGCCACCCGGTCGACCTCTGAGGTCTGTCCGAAGATGAGATCGATCGAGTGGGGGTCGTGTCCCGGCCGGTGCAACAGTGCGAAGGGCGGGGTCGGTAGGGCGGTGATCCGTTCGTACCAGCTCATCAGAGGGCTCCTTCCAGAGACGCCAGTGCCGCTCGGGTAGAGACGGTTACCGCGCAGCGGGTGGCTGCGTACTCGAGGGCGAATCGGTGGTACTCAGGGGTGAGATCGGCCACCGCGTCGGCCACGATGAAGGTCTGGATGTCATGCGAGAAGCCCTCGTGGGCGGTCATCAGGATGCCGACGTGGGCGTAGACCCCGCAGATCACCAACTGGTCGCGACCGGTCGCCCGCAACTGCTCCAGCAGTCCGGTTCGGCAGAAGGCGCTGGGCCGCCACTTGGTGTGCACGACGTCCGATCCGCCGGGGGCGAGTCGCTCGACGATGCCTCGGTGCTCCTCGTCGGCGCTCATCCCGGTACCCCAGAAGTCCTTGAGCAGCCCGCGATCCTGATCGCTCATCCCACCCGGCTGGGCGGTGTAGGTGACCGGGGCCCCCACCCGGTCGAAGCCGGAGCGCAGCCGTTCGATGTTGCCGAGCAGCTCGCTCATCGGAGAGCTCCGTGGGGCGAAGGGCCGCAGGAAGTACTTCTGCATGTCGTGGATCAGCAGTACCGCCCGGAGCGGATCGAGAGTCCAGGGGGCGGTGTTGGTCGGCAACTCGTGCTCGGCGGGCATGGGGTACGGCGCGATCGCGGGGATGGCCATGGCTTCTCCGTTCCAGAAGGTTGGGTCTAGTTGCCGAGAGAGGCCCCGCCGTCCACGGTCAGATCGTGCAGGGTGATGTGCGCGGCCCGGTCCGACAGCAGGAAGAGCACCGCGTCGGCGATGTCCTCAGGTCGGGCCAGGCGCCCCAGCGGGATACCGACCCGGAAGGCCCCGAGGTCCCCCTCGATCGAGATCTGGCGGGCGTCGTCGTCCGACCAGAGAGTGGTGAGCATCGGGGTGTCGGTGGAGCCCGGGGCGACCACGTTGCAGCGAATTCCGTACTGGGCGAGCTCCAGCCCGAGCACCTTGGTGAGGCTGCTGGCGGCGGCCTTCGAGGCGGCGTAGGCCGCCATGTTCATCCGGGCGGTCGTGGTGGCGTTGGAGGCGACCGTGATGATCACTCCAGACCGGCGGGTCACCATCCGGTTGGCGACCGCCCGGCTGACGTTGAGGACCCCGGTCGTATTGACGGCGAGGGTGCGGTTCCAGTCTTCGTCGGTCAGGGAGACGACCGGACCGGTACGCAGGATGCCGGCGCCGTTGACCAGGAAATCAATCGGTCCCAGCTCCCGCTCGACCTGTTCGATGACGGCGTCGACCTGGTCCGCGGCGGCCACGTCGACCGGGTAGGCCGCGACCCCCTCCTGCTCGGTGGCCAGGTCCTTGAGGGCTGCGGTCTCCAGGTCCAACGCCGCTACGGTGGTCCGCTGTGCGGCCAGGGCCCGGACCACGGCCGCGCCGATGCCGCCGGCCGCTCCCGTCACCACTGCTATTCCTGTTGTCATGTCGCTGTGCTCCTTCTGTGGATTCGCAGATCTTCGGGATGGGGAGGGGGCGGAATCTCCTGCGGAGCAGGTCAGGGATGGCCGGATAGGTCTACGACCTGGCCCCGCAGGCCCGGGCCGCCGCGTGGTATCGGTGGGAGGAACGGGTCGGTCACCGCCCGACCAGCGCGATGTTCACCGGGTGGAAACGCGCGCCGGAGCTGCGGTGCCGGCGGCCCGGATCCGTTCGGCCACCAGCTCCCTGTCGATCCCCAAACAGCGCACCGAGAAGGAGCCGAGCGCATCGAGGTAGTGCTCGCGCAGTTCCGTCTCGTCGAAGTCGACCGGTTGCCCGTCGGCGATCCGTATCCTTCCGGCGACGATCACGGTGTGGACGTCCGTCGAGCCGCCGAGAGCGAGGAAGCTCTCTAGCGGACGGGGGTTGAGCAGGTAGCGCCAGTCGTGCGCGGGGATCAGCTGGATGTCGGCCTGATTGCCTGGTTCGAGGCTGCCGATGCCGGCCCAGTCCAGTCCACGGGCCGGGATCCGGGTCGCCATGGCCAGGGCGTCGGTGGGAAGCACCTCGGTCGGATCGGCGTACATCTCGTTGAACTGCTGCCAGACCGCCCGCATGTTCTCGGCCATTCCGCCGACCGGCAGTGGCGACCCGTCGGTGGAGAGGGAGACGTGGAGTCCGGCCCGTCGGTACTCCGGCATCGCCCGGGTGTCGGTGATCGTGGACTCGCCCGCCCCACCGTACTTGGCGGGGGAGAGGCTGATGTGTGCGTTCGCCTCGATCAACAACTTGCGCTCGTCGGGGTCGGCGTGGGCGCAGTGCACCGCCATGAACCGGTCGGAGAGCAGGCCCAGGTCGGCCATCCGCCGCACCGGGGTGGATCCGAAGTAGGTGCGTGACACCTCCATCTCGTTGCGCAGCGCTCCGACATGGGTGGCGAAGGGAAGGTCGTACCGGGAGATCAGGTCGGCGAGGCCGGCACCCAACTCGTCGGTCATATTGACGCTGTAGACCGCGGTCGGCCAGGCCCGGACCAGCCCGGTGGTGTCCCGGGCGGCGACGGCCAGGGCCTGCTCGACGCCGGCCAACACCCTGTCGGTGTCCCGGGTCCGGTGGAAACGGGACTCACCGGGGGCACAGCGGGCGTCGCCGGCCCAGGTGCTGACCGAGCAGCGCATGCCGAGGAAACGTGCCGCTGCGGCCATGGCGGCCGGCTGGTTGACCGAGCCCACATCACCGAGAGTGGTGACTCCGGAGCGCAACTGGGTCCACATCGAGTACCGGGCGATCGCCTCCGCCTCGTCGGGGGTGAGCTGGCCGATCAGATCGGTGAAGGTGTCGAAGGCGGTGGAGATGCCCTGGATGTCGCCTCCGAGTGCCATGAAGGCCGGTCGATCCTGCCGGTCCGTGGCCGATCGCAGGGCGCCCTTGAAGGGGAACCGCATGGCGAACATCTCGTGCCAGTGGGGATTCACGAAGCCCGGCAGGATCATGGATCCCCGGGCCTCGATCACCCTCAGGCCGGCCTGACGACCGGGGTCCACGGCCGCCGCTACCTCCGGGGTAGGGCCGACCGCGACGATTCGCTCGTCCTCCACCAGAACCGCTCCGTTGGAGATGACCCGGTGTCGGGGGTCGGCCGGGTAGAGGCAGCCGCCTCGGATGAGCAGGGAGGTCACAGTGCTTCCCTTCGTAGCCATGCAGTTACCGTCTAAAACGCTATGGCGGTAACGGGTGTGCGGCAAGGGACCCGCGATTAAGCCTCCTTCTCGACATGGCCCGCTACCAGTGAAAGGCAATAGGTAGTAAGGTGTCCGGTATGAGGGGACAACCGGGAGGCCGCGCCGTGGCACCGGGTCGACTCGCCTTGGTGCAGGCGTTCGTCAACAGCGTCAACGTCGAGTTCGGGCCGGACGAGTTCGCCGCGACCGATGGGTTCGTCACCTGGCTGGTCCGCAACGGGCTCGGCGAGCTCGAGCTCCGACCGGACGACCTGGACCGGCGGGAGGCCATCGCACTGCGGGAGGCGCTACGGGCACTGCTGCGGGAGAACAACGGCGGGCCGCCGGACCTGGCGGCCCGGCAGCAGATCGAACACATCGCGAAGGGGTGCCCTCTCGTGGTCGGGTTCGCCGACGACAGGACCGGTGACCCCCTCCTGAGGGCAGCTCAGGTCGATACCCGCGGAGTGCTGGCCCTGATCCTGGCGGCCGTCGTCGAAGCCGTCACCGACGGCACCTGGCCCCGGCTCAAGGCATGCCACGAGCATCGGTGCGAGTGGGTCTACTACGACCGTTCCCGCAACCGGGGTAGTCGCTGGTGCTCGATGGAGGTCTGCGGGGTGCGCGCCAAAATGCGGGTCTACCGGGAGAACCAGCGACACCATCCCGCCGAGCCACGACCCCGAGATCCGAGAGCTGACCGCCCGCCCGGTCGGGGCCGCGCTCGCCGGAGCCCTCCGGCCGAGGCCTAGGGCGCATGGCTGCGCCCGAGTAGGCTCCGGGCGACGACCAACTTCGTCGCGGCCGCCGTTCCATCGGCGAGTTGGAGCCCGATGACGTCCCGCAGGCGTTGGGCCACCGGCCCCTCCTCCGACCAGCCCAGGTGCCCCATCGTCAACAGGGCCTGGTGAACCGCCTCCATCGCCGCCTTCGGCGCCCACCACTTGGCCATGTTGGCCGGGACCCGGGGATCCTCGCCGGAGTCGGCCCGGCTCAATGCCTCGTACGCCACCAGGCGTGCCGCGTGCAGCATCGTCGCGTGTTCGACGAGAGGGAAAGCCACTCCCTGGAACGTGGACAAGGGCTGACCGAAGGCTTCCCGGGCGCTGGCGTGGGCGGTCGCCTCGTCCAGCGCGGCCCGCCCGACGGCGGTAGCCATCAGGGCGATGAAGGCCCTCGATACCCCGAAGCCCCGCATCACCTGCCCGAACCCCTGCCCGGGTGCCCCGACCAGGTCAGCGCGGTCCAGTCGGAGCCCATCGAAGACTATCCGCCCCCGCCCGCCGGAGCGGCAGCCCAGATCGGTCAAGGGCTCAGTGCGGACCCGAGGGTCGTCCAACGCGACGTAGAAGGCGGAGATGCCGCTGGGTCCCGCCTGCCCGGTGCGAACGAAGAGCAGGGCATGGGTGGCATGGGTGGCCAGCATGATGGAGGTCTTCTCGCCGGAGACCACCCATCCGTCCCCGTGGGGCACCGCGACCATCCCGATGTTCGCCGCATCGGTGCCCCGCTCCGGCTCGGTGAGGGCCAGCGCGGCCACGGCCCTGCCGGCAGCGATCGCCGGCAACCAGCGGGCCAGTTGCTCCGCTCTGGCATTGGCGGCCAGCACCTTGCCGACCAGGGCTGCGTTGAGAACCGGGAAGCAGACCGACAGGTCCGCCGCCGCCAACTCTTCCAGGACCGCGCCGGTGCTGGTGGCATCGAGGCCCCGCCCGCCGTACTCCGGCGGGATGCGCAGCGCGAACATCCCGGCCGAGCCGAGGTCAGCCAACAGGCCTGGTCGGTAGCGACCAGCGCGGTCGCTCTCGCTACGGTACGGGGCCACCCGCTCGGCCGCGAACTCCCGGGTCTGCTTGACGAGGGTCTGCTGGTCGGGAGAGAAGTCGAAGTCCATCGTCGTCACCTCCGGACCCGGTCACGCAGGACGAACTTCTGGACCTTGCCCGATGGGGTCCGGGGGAGGGCGGACACCAACTCGACCCGTTCGGGCCAGTACTGTTTGGCCATCCCCAACCCGGCGAGGTGGGCCTGTAGATCCTCCAGGGTGGGCGCGGCCCCCGAGGCCACCAGCACCGCGCACGCCCGCTCACCCAGACGCTCGTCCGGGTAGCCGACGACAGCGACGTCTCGCACCGAGGGGTGCCGCAGCAGGGACGACTCCACCTCCACCACCGGGATGTTCTCCGCCCCCCGCAGGATGATGTCCTTGATTCGGCCGGTTATCCGGATTCCTCCGTACCCGTCGTCGCGAGCCAGGTCACCAGTGTCGAACCAGCCGTCGGGGGTGACCGCCCTCGCGTAGATTTCTGGTCGCCGGTAGTAGCCCAGGCACTGGTTCTCGCCGCGCACCTGGAGCAACCCGGTCGCACCCGGGGACACCGGCTCGCCGGTTGTGCCGTCGACGATGCGTAGCTCCATGCCGGGAACCACCGTCCCGTCGCTCTCGGCCGCGCGCATCGGGGGATCCTCGGGGCGGGTGATCGTTACACACCCGTTCTCCGACATCCCCCACAGTGCGTACACCCGGCACCCGAGCACCTCTCGGGCCTGCTCCACGAGCATCGGGGCGATCGGGGCGCTGCCAGTGGCGAAGGCCCGCAGATCGCGAAGGTCCCGGGGCCGGGCCCGCTGTCTCTCGATCAGGTCGGCGAGGAAAGGCGGGGCACCCATGAAGAAGGAGACCCGGTGCTCCTCCAGGATCTGCAGCATCCTTTCCGGATTCCAGGCATCGACCTGGACCGCGGTGGCGCCGAGCAGCATCGGCATGACGAAGTTCCAGGTGAAGCCGGCCTGATGAGTGGTCGGTGAGCCCATGGCGGTCACCTCATCCCCGGTCAGGTGCAGCACCTCGGCCTGGGCCCGGTTCATCGCCCGCATGGTCCGGTGGCTGTGCACCACCCCTTTCGGCTCGCCGGTGGTGCCCGAGGTGAAGATCACCTGAGCCGGATCCCCGGGGCGGGCCTCGACGGCGTCCAGGTCGACCGCGGGCGGCGCGGCATGGAGCAGGTCACGGTCGAAATCCAGGACGCCCTCGACGCTCCCCGCGTCCAGCAGGATCCGGTGTCGGAGGGTGGGTACCGCCTGAGCAACCCGCGCACTCATCTCGGCGTACGAGAAACCGCGATACTCGGCGGCGGCGACGTAGACCGGGCTCTCGGTCAGGCGGGTCATGAACTCGACCTCCCGCTGCCGCATGATCGGAACCACCGGCCCGGCCACCGCCCCGATCCGGGCACAGGCCAGGATCAGCGCGATCAGCTGCCAGGAGTTCGGCAGCTGCAGGGTCACCACCTCACCCCGGCGGACCCCGAGCCGAGTGAGGTTCGCTGCCAGCCGGTCCACCCGACGGGCCAGCTCCCCGTAGCCGAGGGTCTCCGGGACCCCGTCCCGGTAGCAGATCAAGGCCGCCCGGTCGGGCCGATCTTTGGCCCACCGTCGCAGGTCGTGCAGGATCGTTTCGTCGTACGAGCCACTCACTGTGGATCACCTCCGAATGGGTCGACGGTCCGGCCGAGCGCCGCGCGGGCCCTGGCCGCGACCGCCATGGGCGTGATGCCGGACTGCTGAAGCAGGTATCGCTGATCACCGGAGACCGAGACGAAGGAGTCCGGCATGCCGATGCGGTGCACCGGAACCGGCAGGACCTCGGCCAGGGTCTCGGCGACGGCGGCCCCCAGACCACCGGCCACCCAGTGCTCTTCCACGGTCAGCACCAGGCCGGTGACGCTCGCCGCCCGGAGAATGGTCAGGGTGTCCAGCGGCTTGAGGGTGTGCACGTTCAGCACCCCGGCCGAGATACCGTCGCGGCCCAGCAGGTCGGCTGCGGCCAGTGCGGTCAGCACCGGGTATGGCCCGCAGGCAGCCAGGGTCACGTCGTCGCCGGCCCGTAGTTCTTGCACCGTTCCGAGCAACAGTGGCGGGGCGGCGGGTAGGTCGGGGGTGGGGTTGCGGCCCAGCCGCAGGTAGACCGGGCCGGATTCGGTCAGGGACTGCCGGATCAGCTCCTGCGCCTGGCCGGCGTCGGCGGGGACCAGCACCGTCATGTTGGGCAGGGCGCGCATGATGGCCAGGTCGTCCAGGCAGTGGTGGGTCGGTCCGAGGTGACCCGCCGACAGCCCGGAGTGGGTGGCGGCGATGCGTACCGGCAGATCGGCCAGGGCGATGTCCACCTTGACCGCGTCCAGGGCCCGTGCGGTGGCGAAGGCCGCCATGGTGTTGACGAAGGGAATCCGCCCGCACCGGGCGAGCCCTGCCGCCATCCCCATCAGGGTGTGTTCGGCGATCCCGATGTTGAGGTAGCGGCCGGTGGCGGTGCCGAAGTCGACCCCGCTGAAGAGTCCGGTGTCGCTGTCGAGGCAGACCAGACGGTCATCGGCCGGCATCAACCCGGCGAGTAGGTCCCGGTAGACCTCGCGGGAGGACAGGGTGGTGGTCACGACCGCCGCCGCAGTGCCGCTAGCGCCCTCTGGTACTGCCGGTCGCCAAGCTTGGCGTAGTGGCTACGGACGTTGCCCTCGATGAACGGTAGCCCTTTGCCCTTCACGGTGTGTGCGATCACCATGGTGGGCCGGCCAACCTCGGCGGGGGCGTCGAGAACATCGGCGAGGGCCTCGACGTCGTGCCCGTCGACTTCCCGGACGGTCCAGCCGAAGGCCCTCCACCGGTCCGCCATCGGTTCCAGGCCGCCCACCTCCTCGGTTCCTCCGGTGATCTGGAGCCGGTTACGGTCGATGACGGCGACGAGATTGTCCAGCCCGTGTCGGGCAGCTACCGCAGCGGACTCCCAGACCGAGCCCTCCTGGGTCTCGCCGTCCCCCATCACCACGAAGCAGCGGCGAGGGCTGCGATCCAACTGGGCTGCGACCGCGTAGCCGATCCCCAGCGCGAGGCCGTGGCCGAGGGAGCCCGAGGGCATCTCGACCCCGGGGATCTCCGGGTGGGGGTGGGCCATGAAATGGCTGCCCGGGACCGAGTACTCGGCCAGTCGCTCGGGTGGGAAGTAGCCGGCCTCGCAGAGGGTGGCGTACAGGGCGATGCCGCCGTGACCCTTGCTGAGCAGCAGGGTGTCGCGCTCGGTGGCCGTTGGGTCGACCGGATCGACGCGCATCACCCGGAAGTACAGGGCGGTGAGGATCTCGACGAGGGACATGGATCCGCCGAGGTGGCCGCCGTCGGGGCCGGCGCACATGTGGACGATGTGTTCCCTTATCCGTCCCGTGAGCTCGGTCAGCTCGGGCAGGGCGACAGCGCTGTTCATGCCTATGTCCTTCCGCTGCTTAGTTGGGATGTAGGCCGGTGAACTCCAGCCCTTGCCGCTCCGGCAGGTTGAGCCGGATGTTCATGCACTGAACGGCGTTCCCAGCGCCGCCCTTGACCAGGTTGTCCAGAGCTCCGATCACGGTGACCCGGTCCGAGCCGCGGTCGATGGCGAAACCCACGTCGCAGAAGTTGGATCCGGAGAGGATCTTCGCGTCCGGGAATCGGTGCAGCCCGCGCCGGTGGGCGACCACCCGGACGAAGGGCTCCTCGCGGTATCGAGCCCGGTAGGCGGCCCGGATTCGCCGCTCATCGACCCCCTCGCCGACCTGCACCCGGGAGAGCAACTGCACTCCCCGGACCGCCTCCACCCCGGTCGCCGTCATCCGCACCGGCAACCCGGTCGCCTGGGCGATCTCCGCCTCGTGCCGGTGCCGGGTTGGTGCGAACACCCGCAACGCCCCGCTGCGTTCGGCGTGCAGGTTCTCCGGTCCCGCGGCGGCCCCGGCACCGCTGGAGCCGGTACGCGCGTCCACCGTGATCTCGCCCTTGATGAGCCCGGCCTCAGCGAGGGGGGTAAGGGAGAGGATGCCGGCGTTCGCCATGCACCCCGGAACGCTGATCCGGTCGGCCGAGCGCAGCCGTACCCGGTGGAACTCCGGGATACCGGGCACGAAGGAGTCGATCAGCGTGTCCGCCTCGTGGGTCACCCCGTAGTAGTCCGTGTAGGTGTCTGTCGAGGTCAGCCGGAAGTCCCCGGACAGGTCGATGACCACCTCGGCGCGGTCGAGGAACTCCGGCATCCGCCGCATCGTCTCCCGGTGCGGCGTGGCCAGGAAGAGCACGTCGTAGTGCTCGAGCTGTTCCTCGGCGATGAAGCTCAGCCCGGTGCGTCCGCGTAGGTTGGGGTGTACTCCGTCGACCAGCCGACCTCGCAGCCGCCGGGAGGTGGCGGCCGCGAGCTCGACTCCGGGATGGGCGATCAGCAGTCGAAGTAGTTCGCCGCCGATGTAGCCGGCTCCGCCGATTACGGCAACCCGTCTCATGATTCGGTCCTTGTCAGAAGCAGGCTGGTGATGGCGTCGGCGACATCGACCGTGTCGCCGTGTGCTTCGTCGAAGCCCCGGAACTCCACCCGGTCGTTGACCTCGAGTACGGTCAACCGGCCATCCACGTCCTCGATCAGGTCGACGCCGGCGATGTCGGTGCCGACCGCCTCCGCCGCGGCGGTGGCGAGCTTGATGTGGTCCGGGGTGAGCGGGCAACGTTCGCTCACCGCACCCCGGGCCACGTTCGTCCGCCACTGCGGCCCTCGCCGGTAGGTGGCACCGAGGGCCTCACCGCCCACCACGATCACGCGAATGTCGCGGTCGGCCTTTGGGACCAGCTCCTGTACGTAGACCACATGCGACTGTGGCGAGGGCAGGGCGGCGAGGTGCTCAAGCACCGCCTCGGCCATCGCCGGGTCGGTGACCTTGGTGACCAGCCGGCCCCAGGAACCGACCAGCGGCTTGATCACGGCGGGGTAGCCGATCTCCGCCAGTGCCTCCAGCGCTACCTCGGGGGTGGCCGCGAGTGCTGTCCGGGGGGTCGGCACACCATGCCGGAGCAGGGCGACCGAGGTCGACCACTTGTCGCCGCTGACCTTGGTCGCGTTGGCGCTGTTCACCACGGTCGCACCGGCTGCCTCCAGCGCCTCGGCCGCGTACCGGGCCCGGAAGTGTCCGACCTCGCGGTTGACCACCAACCGGTGCGCGTGCTGGTGTTCGCCACCGACGACGAAGAGCCTGCGGGGATCCAGGTACTCGGGCCGCGCTCCACGCTGCTCCAGCGCGGTCAAGATGCGTTTCTCCTCGTGCCGTACCCGGGAGGCGAGTACGGTGAGGACCGGTGCTGATGCGCTCATGGTCTACGTTTCCTCTACCTACTCGCCCCAGTCCTCTTCGACCTCCGGAGCTGCGGTGAGCACCGGGGGCCGAATGGAGGAGATCTCCAGCTCGCTGCGGCAGTCCCCGCACTCGATGATCTCGCTGATCCGGGCGTCTGCATCGATGCGCACCTCCGCTGCGCACTCCGGACATTCTGCGTCGCTAATGACCTTCTGCATTTGACTCCCTCTTCTTTGAAGTGGCCGACTGATATGGAAAATGTAGGTGCGGTCGAGGGGAAGGTCCAATAAAAGACCTTGCTCGAGGCGAAGGGTCATGCTTATGGGGGTGCATGCGATAAGCAGTTCTTTTCGCGGCGACAGGGTAGTCGCTCTGGGTCTGCTATTACGCTTCAGCGTACGCCAATGCGTGAGGAGGAATTATGCTCGGAATCGCACCGAGTCCGGTCCTTAATGGGCAAATGGGCTCCGAGTGGACACCAGGCGAGATGTTCGCTGCCGCCGTCCAGGCCGCCGAACCTCAGAACGACCTGGTGGTGCCGTACGACTTCCACCTGCCGGCTGCCTTCCCGCTCTTCGCCTCCCGGCCCCGGTACACAGTCCGGCACCTGATGAAGACCACGGCGGTGTCGGGTGCAGCGATCCCCTACGTGTACGAGCCACCGACCGGTCGTCTCGACTCCGGATCGACCTACGCCACCACCCCGGAGGCGGCCTTCACGCCGCTTGTATCCCATGCCGGGCTCACCGACATCGCCGTACGGATTCCGCTTCCGGCCGGCCTGCTCGACATCCCTTCCCTGCTGGCATCCTTCGTGGACCTACGGGTGCTGGTGCGGCTCTCCGCGCGGGAGAACGACGTCCTGCTCAACGGGAGCCCGGACGGGGTCATCACCGGTCTGCTGCGACTGGGTGGGACCCGGACCCGCCGGTGCGAACCGGACCTGGTCACCGCGGTCACCGCAGCTGCGGCCGAGGTCGAGGAGACCGGCGGTTCCTGCGACGGGATCGTCGCCCACCCGGCCGTCTACTGGGAACTGGTCCGGCACGGCGCCCTGGGCCGGCTCAACGCGGCGGGGATCACCGTCTCCCGGACCCGGATGATCCCGGCCGACACCCTGCTCTTCGGTGACTTCACCGCGGCCACCACCCTCCTCCTGCCCGGTATCGGGACAATCGCGGTCCGCCGTGGCGCAGGCCCCGAGGGCGCGGACGTCATCGAGGCCAGCAGCCGGATCGGTCTCGCGGTCCGCCTCCCGCAGCATCTGATGAGGATGGTCCGTGGTCGTGACTAGGCCCCGGATCCTCTACCTGACCGGATGGCTGCGCAGCGGCAGCACCCTGCTCGGCAACGTGCTCGGGGAACTGCCCGGGGTGCTGCACGTCGGCGAGTTGCACTATCTCTGGCACAACGGGGTGCTGGCGGAGGGCACCAACTCGCTCTGCGGCTGCGGCCGGAACCTGCTGGACTGCGACCTCTGGTCCACCATCGTCGGCACCGCGCGGGACACCAAGGTCGCGGTCGGTGCCGCCCGGGCCGTCGCGCTCCAGCGGACCCTGTTACGGACCCGGCACACCAGGGCTCGGCTGGCCGAGGTCCGAAACCCGGCTCGGGCACCCGGCGTCGACGAGGTGGTCGGACAGACAGTCGACCTGTACCGGCTGCTCGCCGAGCACGGCGGCGACCGGTTGATCATCGACGGATCCAAGTACCCGGCGGAGGCCGCAACTCTACTGGGCCGCTCCGACCTGGAGGTGCGGGTGCTGCACATCGTGCGGGACCCCAGGGCCACCGCCTTTTCCTACCGGCGGGCGAAGGACTACATCGACCCGATGAGCCCTTCGCGTAGCAGCGCTTTCTGGACGGCCTTCAACCTCGCCTCGGAGGCGGTGGGAGGGGCGGCTGGCTCCCGGTACCTGAGGGTGCGGCACGAGGATCTCTGCGCCCAGCCACGGGAGGTGGTCGGGGAGGTGATGCGCTTCGCGGGTCTGACCGGGGAACCCCCGGTGGACCAGGCAGGGCGGGTTCGGCTGGGCCCGAACCACACCGTGACCGGAAACCCGGACCGCCTGTCCGGTGGGGAGGCGGTGATCAGGGCCGACGAACGGTGGCGTACCGGGTTGTCGCGGCGCGAGACCGTGGCCGCGACCCTGCCCGCGCTGCCCCTGCTCGCTCGGTACGGCTACCCGCTGCTGCCCACCCGTTGAGGAGAAGTCATGGACCTGGGACTGCGTGGCCGGACCGCGCTGGTCGCCGCCGCGAGCAGCGGACTTGGCCTGGGGGTGGCCAGGGCGCTGGCCGCGGAAGGCGCGAACGTGTCGATCTGCGGCCGCAACGCGGACCGGCTTGCCCGAGCCCACCTTGCCGTCGACGCGGTCGGCCCCGGCGAGGTACTCAGCTCCCGGGTGGACCTCACCGACGAGGAGTCCGCGACGGCCTGGGTCGAACGGACGGCCGAGGCGTTCGGTCGGCTGGATGTCGTGGTCACCAACAGCGGCGGGGTGCCCTTCGGCCCGGTCGACGGCTTCCAGCTGCCCGCCTACCGGGAGGCTGTCGACGGCAACCTGCTGCCGCACATCAGCCTCACGCTCGCCGCCCTGCCACTGCTGCGGCGCAACGGATGGGGCCGGGTGGTGATGATCGCCTCCGAGTCGATCCGCCAGCCTCATCCCGAGAGTGGGCTCTCCTCGGTTGCCCGCCTCGGCCTGCTCGGCTACATGAAAGGCCTGGTGGAGACGCTCGGCGCGAGCAGGGTCACGGTGAACGTGGTCGCTCCCGGCTTCCACCGCACCCCGATCCTCGACGAGCAGTTCGGCGCCGAGGTCGAGACGGAACTCGCCAAGGTGGCCGCGCGGATTCCCCTCGGCCGGGTCGGCAACGTCGACGACTTCGGCGCATTGGTGGCCTTCCTCGCTGGCGAGCAGGCCTCCTACGTCACCGGTTCCGTCGTGATGGTCGACGGCGGCAACACCCGCGGCATCTAGATGGAGGAGCAATGTCACTGCTTGGCCACGTCGCTCGCACCCGACAGACGGCGATTCACGTCGTCAAGCTCGGTAGCGCCACCCTCGCCCATGAGTCGGTGTTCGACGAACTGGCCACCCTGCGCCGGCGGGGGGCCCGGCTCCTGCTGGTCGCCGGGGGGGCCGCCGGCATCAAGCATCACTACGAGAAGATCGGTCGCCCGATCCGCACCCTTACCCTGGGCAACGGCGACGAGGTGCGCTACTGCCCGCCGGAGGAGATGCCGCATATCGTGGCGGCGTACCGGACCATCACCCTGCACCGGGTCGCCGAGGCGATGAGCAGCCGCGGCCTTACCGCCTTCACCTCGGTGGCCGAGGCGGGAGCCCTGGTCCGGGGGCGGGCGAACCCTCCGCTGACGGCGGTGGAGCGGGGTCGCCGCCGGGTGGTCCGCGACCACCGGGCCGGACGAGTGACGGAGGTCGCCGTCGACCGCCTGCTTGCCCTGCTCGGGGCATTCGACGTGGTGTGCCTGTCGCCGCCGGTAGCCGATGTGGCGGGCGGACCGCCCCTGAACGTGGATGCCGATGTCCTCGCCGCCGAGCTGGCCAACGCCCTCGACGCCGATCACCTGCGCCTGGTGACCGGCACCCCCGGCCTGCTCATCGACCCGGCCGATCCGGATCGACGGCTCGCCGACGCGGTGGCCGGGCAGGGTGGGGCGTACGCCAAGGGGCGGATGCGGCAGAAGGTGCGGGCGGCGGAGATCGCCCTGACCGGTGCCGCTGACGTCGCGATCACCGGCCCGCACTCCGTCTCGCCGGCCTCGGGCACCCGGTTCTGGCGAGCCCCTGCCCCGGCGCCGGATCTCACCCTGCTGGCCCGCGTCGCGGAGATCTCCTCCGTCTCCGGGGACGAACAAGAACTTGCCGAGTATCTTGTGGACTGGTGTACCGAACATGGCATCCACGCCAACATCGACCCGGCCGGGAATCTGGTGGCCACCCGGGGCTCGGGCGAGGGCGGCCTGCTGCTCCTTGGCCACCTCGACACGGTTCCGTACCGCTGGCCGGCTCGGTGGGAGGGAGAGACCCTGTACGCCAGGGGCAGCGTCGACGCCAAGGGCTGCCTGGCCGCGTACCTGGAGACCCTGGCCAGTCTCGAGGTCCCCGAGGGGCTCCAGGTCCGAGTGGTGGGGGCCGTGGAGGAGGAGATGACGGCCCGGGGCGCCTTCTATGTCAGGGACCACTACCCCGCGGAGGCGGTGATCGTTGGCGAACCCAGCGGGGCCGGTGCCCTGACTGTCGGCTACCACGGCCTGTTGAAGGCCCGGCTCACGGTGGACGATCCGATGGCGCACACCGCCGGGCACGGGGTGATCACCGCCGCTGACCGCATCCGCCGGGTCCTCTCCGATCTGCAGGACGGGATCGCCCGGTTCTCGCCGGGTGCGATGATGGCCGTTCTCGGGATGCACGCGGTGAACGCCGGGGACCGGCAGCGTGGGGAGGCCGTCCTCGACGTGCGGGTCCCTCCGGACTGCGACCTCGACCAGCTGGTGGCCCTGGTCGAGGAGATAGCTCGGGAGGCGGACCCGGAGATTCTGCGCGCCACCCCCGGGGTGACCACATCCCGCACCAGGTCGCTGGTCAAGGCCTTCTCCCGAGCCTTCCGGGAGTCGGGGATCAGCCCCCGGTTCCTTGCGAAGAAGGGCAGCAGCGATATGAACACCCTGGCCACCACCTGGCAGAACGTGCCGATGGTCGCCTATGGCCCCGGTGACGCGGCTCTCGACCACGTCCCTGGTGAGCACCTTCCTGCGGCCGAGTACCGGACCGCCCGGTCGGTGCTCCGGGCCGCGGTCGGTGCCTGGGTGACCGCCCGGACCACGGGAGCACTCCATTGACCGCACCCACCTGAGGCGTGGCGACGCATCGCCCGGCAGGCGAGTCGACACCGATCGGGCGGATCCCGGTAGGACGCACCACGCCGGGGGGGGGGGGGGGGGGGGGGGGGGGGGAGTCGGGGTGGGGGGTGTGTTTT
>NZ_JBSWXD010000080.1:0-28425 GCF_056160425.1 Micromonospora sp. ABR4_055 | reverse complement strand
CGTCTCATCCTTCGGGGCGAACACCGGCGCCATCGGACCCCAGCCCGGCCAAACGGGGGGGGGGTTCCGTTTCCCAGGGGGGGGGTGGAGGATCCCCTTTCTTTTCTTCCCCCCCCCCCCCCCCCCCCCTCGACGCACAGCCGGATGCTCACTCGCCTGGTTGTGGCCACACGATCCTTGTTGGATGCGAGCCGGGCCCGGTGTAGCGCATTCTGCCGAGCGTGCCAGACAAGGTGCAGGAGGTGGCGTCGGCCGGCGCGAGGTACATCGTCGTGTAGAAGAACTGTGTCTCCGTGTCGGCGTGCGTCGAGATGACCAGGACGCTTCCTTCGGGAAACAGCTCCGGCTGCATGGCGTACCCGTCGGTGGAGACCGGTTCACCTTCAGGTCCTAGCTTGTTGAGCGCCTCACTCGTGTAGCCCCGAGCATCGACACCAGGGCAGAAGCGCTCTGGCAGGCCGGTACGCAGCTCGGTTGGTACGCCGGCCTGGCGCAGGTCGGCGGCAAGACCGGCCGGGTCGTTGAGCCGGTCCCAGTCGACCATCAGTCCTACCGAGCCGTCCGGGTTGGCGGTTACCGCGTAGGCGGGGGTGGCCCCGCCGGGGCCGGCAAGCCAGACCGTCGACGCCGCGAGGGCCACCGCCACCGCGGCGGCGGCGACCCCGCCGAACGCGAGCCGCCGGTGCCGCACCCGACGATCAGCGGCACGCGGACGCCGTACCGCCGGCGTGCCGGACGGTTGCGCGACGTCGGACCGGGGTTGCGCGAGGATGCCGGCCAGCATCGCCGTGGCCTGCGGCGACTCGGCGTCCACCGGCCAGTCAGCGACTGGATCCGCGTCGCGGATCAGTCGATCGGTTTCCATCATGATCCTCCTTCGTTTGCCAGCGGGGAGAGCGCGGCGTCCGCCGGCCTCCTGGTCGGAGCCGGCTCCAACGCGGCCGCCAGCCGCCGCCGGGCCCGAAACAACCGCACCTTGTACGCGGTACGACTGCACCCCATGGCGGTGGCGGCGGCGGTGGCGTCGAGTCCTTCCCAGGCGGCCAACCGCAGCGCCTCCTGGTCTGCTTCGGACAGTTGCGCCAACGCTCGGTGTACCCGTACCTGGTCGATCACGGCATCGGCATGGTCGGCCGTGACCGTCTCGACGACCGCGCCCAGCCGGGTCGTCAGCCTCGCCTGCCGGTCCCGGCCCCGGATCTCGTTGCCGATCAGGTGCCGGGTGGTGGCGTACAGCCAGGGCAGCGGGTCGGTGGTCGGCACGTCCGGCAGGCGTCGCCAGGCGACGAGGAACGCCTCGCTGACGAGGTCCGGCGCGCGTTCCCGGCCGACCCGGCGGGCCGCGTACCGCATCACCGCGCCGTAGTGCCGTCGGAACAGCTCCGCGAATCGTCTCCGATCGTCGTCCATGCCTGGTCTGTTTCCGCCTCCGCCGTCGGGGTTACCGCCCGCGCGGGGGCGTCGTTGACAGCGTTGCAGCCAACTTTGTACGCTAGTACGAAATTCCGGAACAACGATCAGGGGTGACCGGGTGGCATCGGATTCAACGGAGCTGCGGATCGCCGCGCTGGAGCGGCGCGTCGAGCAGTTGGAAACGGCGGCAGGCCGGGGCAGCGGTGGGTCAGGCACCGGTCGAGCAGCCGGAAGCGAAGCGTTGGGGCTGCTCGACCGGCTACGTGAGCAGCGTGCCGAGGCCTCCGGAGAGCCGACGGAGACCGGCTCGATCACCTATGCGGGGGCAGCCGGGTTCGGCCGCCGCGAATACCAGTGGGTCATGGAGCATCGCGTCCAGGATCTCGCCGCCGCCGACTGGGCAGCCGCCGCCGGCACGCTCGAATCCCTCGGCAGCCCGGCACGCCTGGCCCTGCTCGCCGCACTGCTCGGCGCGCCACGCACCCGTACGCAGCTGCAGGAGGTGCTCGGCGAAAGTTCGACCGGACACCTCTACCACCATCTGCGCGTCCTGCAGACGGCCGGCCTGCTCGCCCAGCCCCGCCGTGGCGAGTACGAGCTGACCCCGCGAGCAGTCATCCCTCTGCTGACCATCATCGCCGCAACTTCCGACCTCGGCACCGGCGGCCAACCGCCGCCAGCGCAGGAGGAGCGGTGAGCCGGCACCGAGGGCTGCTGCTGAGTGGGTCCGCCCGCGCCGCGTGGCGGGCGTGGACCCGGGGGGACGTCAGCGAGGTCGAACGGCTGGCGACGCAGGTGAGCCCTCGGCAACGCGCGCACCTGCTGTTCCTCACCGACTACGTGTGCGGACGCTACGAACAGGCGCTGGCACACCACGCGACGCTGCGACCAGGGCCGCTGGGCTTCAGGCGGTTGGACGGGCTCGTCGCGCAGGCACTGCTGCATCTGGACAGACCAGCCGAAGCGGCGGCGTACCTGCGCCGGCGACGGCCGCGACGACCGACACCGCCGGACCTTCAGCTGCGAGTGGACCACCCGCTGACAAGCAGCCTCGGCCGCACCACGACGCTGCCGTTCGCCGACCACGCGTTGGCGCCGTACCTGCCGGCGGTGGTCGCGACCATCGACGGCCACCAGGTGAACGCCGTCATCGACACCGGCGGGCCTTTCATCGTCATGGGCACCCCGCGCGCCGACGCGCTCGGCATCCGGCTCGTCGCCACCGGCCGGCAGCACCACGGCACCACCCGCACCGACAGCTACACCGGCCTCGCCCACGAGCTGACCCTCGGCGACGCCACGCTGACCAACGTGCCCGTCGAGGCGATGCCCACGTTGAAAGGCGGCCAGGATGTAGTGGTCATCGGCACCAACGTCCTGCAACGGTTCCTCACCACCGTCGACTACCCCGGCGAACGGCTGCTCCTGTCGCCCCGTCGCGACCCCGACGGGTCAGCCACGCATCAGGCGTTGCTCGGCAGTTGGCCCGAGGCCGCACGCATTCCGTTCCACCTGTGGAGCGACCATTACATGTTCGCCCGTGGCGGTTTCGGCGACCGCCAGGATCTCAACTACTTCATCGACTCCGGGCTCGCGTACGTCGTCCGGGGCGACGACGGATCGCCGCCCCGGCAGGCCTGCCTGTACGCGACAGCCCGGCGGTACCGCTCCTGGGGAGTCCCCCGTGCCCGCGCCGCCGGCCCGCACTTCGACACCGACGCACCGATCTCACTCGGCCCGCTGCGGCAGCAGCGGCAGTTCGTAGCCACCGCACCGGGTAGACGTGCACCGTGGGCGTCGTTCGGCGGCGTACGGATCGACGGTCTGCTGTCGCACGCCTTCCTAAGCAGGTACGCCTGGACCATCGACTTCGACCGGCACGAGTACGCCTTCCGCCAGCCGGCCCAGCTCTCGTGAGGCAGGGCGGCAAAGCAAGCCCGGCTAGATCTCGGCTAAATCGCCTGCGTCTGGCAAGGCCACCATGCGGCGGCGAAAGCGGGCCAGGCAAAGTCGGCACACCCTGGGTAACGGTGGTGGCGGTACCTCGTCTTCGTGGGTCAGTTCTGGCCGGGGCTTGTTACGGGTAGTCCTGCTTCCTTGGCATGGTCGAGCAGCCGCCGGTCGTAGGTTACGAAGGCAGTGAGTGCCGTGCCGGACTCGTTGGTCAGCACCTGGGCGGTGGCCAGGTGGATGGCGTCGAGGCTGCGGAGCGTCGGCTCGGCGAACGCGGCTGCGGTCGCCCGAATCGTGCTGTCGATCTCGAGTCGGAACAGCCGTCCGACGGCAGCCGGCACGCCGATCAACGCTTGCGGAGCTGCTCGGCGCAGCGCTCTGGGCACTTCCACCTCGACGAGAGCGGAGGAGACCAGCGGCACATCGTCGTGCTTGTTGAGCCAGGAGACAAGGTCGGCGCTGCACACCTCCTGCCGAACCAGCTTGACGACGGCAGCTGAATCGAGATAGATCACCAGCGCTCCTCGTCACGCATCGCGACAAGCGAGGCGGCCACGTCCACATCCTCGTCACCGAGCTTCGGGGGAAGCGGCACAGAGCCGCCGCCGGTGGGGGCGACGGCTCGCCCCGCCGCTACCAGCTTCGCCAACACCGACCGGTCGTCGCCTACCGGAACAAGTCGGGCAATCGGGTGTCCGCGGTCGGTGATCTCGACAGTCTCGCCACCACTCACCCGAGCCAACACCTGACTCGTGTTCTGATTCAGCTCTCGGACACCGATACGCTCCATGGACACGAGTGTAGAACTAGATGTTCTACGTTTCCAGCTCCTGGTGATCCGGCGACAGCAGACAGCCGGTCGGCCGTCACCCGCCTCGTTTCCGCCTCGGCCGTCGCGGTTACCGAGCCGGGTGCAGAGCAGGCGTGGTCAGATCGGGAAGCGACCGCGGCGCCACTGCCAGTGGCGGCCGGCGGACAGGTGGTCGACGACGGCGCGTTGCAGAACGGTACGGCGTGGTAGCGCGTCGAGCGGCGTGCTCAGGGTGCGGAACACGAACCGCAGCACCTCGACGTCGGCGTCCGGCCCGTCCTGCTCCTGGTACGGCTCCAGCTCGAACCGGCGCTGGAACCGGACGATGTTCGAGTCCGCCGGCAGGTACTCCCGCAGTTGCGGGTCGAGCAGCCACGACCCGCAGGCGAACGCCGCGTACCGCCCGTCGGGGAAGTGCCGGGGGAAGAACGCGCGGGCCGCGTCGAGTGACGCGCTGACCGCCTCCGGGGTCAGCGGCCCCGCGTCGGGGATGTGCAGTTCGATGGCGGTGTCGCTGCGGTGGTGCTGCAGCCGGCCCAGCTCGTAGAGGCCGCCGCGCACGTGCAGGGTCAGCCAGGCCTGCATCACCGGCCAGCCCTCGCCACGCATCCGCCGGTCGATGGCGAGGTTGCGGCCCAGGTCCGCGAGAGTCGCCCAGGACACGGCGTCGGCGATGCCGTGGGCGCGGTGGTACGCCCGGACGACGTCGACCAGGGCCAGGTACGCGTACACGTAGAGGTGCCGCCAGGCGGGTCCCCGGTCGCGGGGCAGCTCCGGGCCGGGTGCCAGCCAGCCGTAGCCGCCGAGGTCGGCCCGGACCAGGGCGATCGTCCGGTCGAGCAGCCAGCGCAGCTCCGGAGTCCACAGCGGCGAGTCGGGATCCGGCCAGCCGGCCATGATTTCGGCGGCGTCGTCCGGCCGCACCGCGAGCCGGTCCAGGATCGCGGGCGCGTCGGCCCTGGCCGGCAGCGGAGCCGACGGCCGGTCACCGGCGAGCCGGTGCACCCGCTCGACGTCGGCGACGGGCACCCCGAGCCGGGCGGCGGTCTCGTCCAGGTTCACCCGGACGACGCTACCGCCCAGGCCGCAGTTACCGGCGTGCTGCGGGCGACTCGCCTCCGGCAACGGCGCTGCCCGGTGCGGCGGTCAGGGAATTCGGGCGACCGCACCGTACACCGACACGTCGGCTGCCGCCGGACGTGGCTGGTCCTGCTCGTCGGCGCGCCAGTCGCTCACCACCCCGATCCCGGGTGGTACGAGGTCCAGGCCCTCCACCAGCGCGGCGAACTCGGCGCGTTCCCGGGGCCAGATGTCGGTCTGCCCGGCAGCCAGCATCCGGTCGTAGACCGCTGCGATCGGTGCCGGGAGGAAGTCCTTGGTCGCGTTGCTGACGACCAGGTAGCTGCCCGGCGGCAGCGCGTCGACAAGCTCGGCGACGACCGGCGCGGCCGCCCCTCGACCCGGCAGGAAGTGCAGTACCGCGACGAGCATCAGCCCGACCGGCTTGGACAGGTCCAGGGTGGCGAGCAGGTCGGGATGGTTGAGGATCTTGCCGGGCTCGCGCAGATCGGCCTCGATGTAGGACGTTCTGCCCTGGGTGGTGCTGGTCAGCAGGGCCCTGGCGTGCACCATCACCATCGGATCGTTGTCGACGTACACCACCCGCGACTCCGGCGCGATCGCCTGGGCGATCTCGTGCGTGTTGTCCGCGGTGGGCAGGCCGGTGCCGATGTCGAGGAACTGCCTGATCCCGGCCTCGGCGGCCAGGAACCGGGTCGCCCGGCCGAGGAAGCGGCGGTTTTCTCGCGCCGCGATCGGCGCGCTCGGCCAGGCCGCCGCGATCTGGTCCGCCGAGGCCCGATCGACGGCGAAGTTGTCCTTCCCACCGAGCCAGTAGTTGTATCGGCGGGCCGGATGCGGCACCGAGGTGTCGAGCCGGTCGAACAGCGTTGCGTCGTGGTCGGCCATGAGAACCTCCGGAACCCAGTTGAGTACGCCGGGCCGTCGGCTGTCGCGCCGACGGCCAACGGGCGACCGATCATACTGGACGGTTTACTGTGTGCTGGCCCGGCGGGCGCACCGTCGTCCAGCGACAGCCGTCATGCCGGCAACGTACCGCACGGCAACTACCGTCGAGCAGGCGAGGTGATCGCCTGTAGTTCGCTGGCGACCTCGGCGATCAGGTCGGTGAGCGAGTCGCGGTTGCCGGGCTCGACCCAGCGGGTGTACGCGACCCGGAACACGGTGACACCCGACTCGGTGGCCAGGGTCGCCGTGGTCTGGCCGAAGCCCTTGGCGCACAGCGCGGCAACGACCGCGGCCACCAGCGAGCCCATTTTGCGCAGCTCACGTTCCTGCAGCTCGGAGCTGCTCTCGATGATGGCCTGGCGGACCCGGACCAGCTCGAGGCGGTCGGCGAAGATCTCCTCCGCCACCCGGCGGAAGGCGGCGACGACCGCCTCGAAGGGGGCGGCATCCGTCTCGGTCACCGCCTTGACGAGGAGGTCTTCCAACTGCCCGCTGCCGCTGAACAGCGCCTCGCGTTTGTCGCCGAAGAGCCGATAGAAGGTGCGTTTGTCGAGGCCGGCGCGGGTGGCGATGTCGGTGACCGTGGTCTGTTCAAAGCCGCGTTCACGGAACAGCTCGAAGGCGGCCGCCTCCAGGCGGCCGCGTGCGTCCGGTTGCCAGCGGGCCATGCCGCGATGGTATCCGATGTCACACCGCGACATTCTCCCGGCAAAGTCATGTCGCCTAGTGACATCACAGGGTAGGGTGATGTCACTAGGCGACATCGGGACTCACGAAGGAACCAACATGCGCGTATTCGTCACAGGTGCCTCCGGCCACCTCGGCTCGGCGGTCGTGCCGGCCCTGATCTCCGCCGGACACGACGTCGTCGGCCTGGCCCGATCCGAAGCGTCCACTGCCGCGATCGAGAAGCTGGGTGCCCGGACGCGCCGCGGCGACCTGTCCGACCTCGACGTTCTCCGTACGGAGGCGAACGCCGCCGACGGCGTCATCCACCTGGCGTTCCGCCACGACCTCCTGCTCACCGGCGACCTGACCGGCGCCGCCGATGCCGACCTGGCCGCCCTCCACGCACTCGCCGACGGTCTGAGCGGCCCCGGCAAACCGCTGGTCGGCACGGGCGGCACAGCCATGCTCGCGATGGGCGGACTCGTCGGCCGCCCCGGCACTGAACACGACGCTCTCCCGAGCGGCTACCGGGTCGACGCGGAGAACTTCGTGATCGGCCTCGCCTCCCACGACGTGCGCTCCTGCGTCGTCCGGCTCGCTCCGACGGTGCACAGCCCGCTCGACCGCAACGGTTTCGTCACCGTCCTCGTCGCCGCCGCCCGGCAGCACGGGTACGCGGCGTACGTCGGCGAAGGCACCAACCGGTGGCCGGCCGTGCACACGCTCGACGCGGCCGACCTCTACCGGCTCGCCCTCGAAAAGGCCCCGGCCGGCTCCCGCCTGCACGCCGCCGCCGACGAAGGAGTCCCCTTCCGACAGATCGCCGCCGCCATCGCCCGCAACCTCGACGTGCCGGTCCGCAGCATCAGCCCCGAGGAAGCCGACGACTACTTCGGCTTCCTCGGGCCGTTCGCCCAACTGGACAATCCGACGTCGGCCGCGAACACCCGGGAACTCCTGGGCTGGTCCCCCAGCCGCCCCGGCCTGATCGCCGACCTGCACGACGGGCACTACTTCCAGGCGTGACGTCCCCGACGCGACCAACGCTCAGCCGAGGTCCTCGGGATCCGGGGTGAGCCGGTCGCGGGCTGCCGCGTTGAACCTGGTCGTACCGAGGCCGTGCTCGACGGCGAGCTCGGTGAGGTCGCCGAGCAGTTCATCGTCCGGGCCGACCTGGTCCAGGTAGTCCATGGTTTCGCGGGCCAGGTCGGACTCCAGGTTCCAGAGCTGGTCGCTGATCGCGGTGAGCGCGGCGGACCAGGCCGCAACAGACTGACTCGGCGCCAGTTCCCACGACTCGAGTTCGGCGGCGAGAATCCGGTGCCGGTCGGCCAAATCGGACACCCACAGCGGCTGCTCGGTCAGTTGCCCGGGTCGCGCCACCGGGACGGCGGCGGTTCGCAGCGCGAACGCCCGCCGCAGGTCTTCCCCGTCGGTGGTGGTCGGCGTGATGTCGCTGAGATAGCTGCGGGCGGCCGCCCGCTCGGGGTCGGCGTAGGCGCGGTCGAACGCCTCGTCGATCTCGGCGATCCGGGCCGCCAGCACCTCGACAGCGGCGGCGGGCAGGCCCTGCTGCTCGGCCGCCCACCCGGCCCAGGCGGTGACGGCGGCACCGAGCCCGGCCCGCTGGGCAAGGGTCAGTTCGAAGGTACGTGGGACGTGTTCGCCGAGGACGTGTCCGAGCCAGACCGGCCCGATCCGGGTCGGCGCCGAACCGTCCGTCCCGGTGGAACCGGCCAGGACCTGCGCCCAGAACCGCAGGACGTCGCCGTCGACGCCCGGCAGGGGTGCGGTGGCGGCCAGGAACCCGTCGACCGCCGCAGCCCGGTCCGCCCGGGTGTGGCGGGCCGGCTCGACCGGTTCGGGCTGTGGGAGCAGGTCGACCCGCTGCGCCACGATCGGCAGCCAGGCCCGGCTCTCGGCCGGCAGGTCAGAACTGACTCGCCGGAGCACGCCGGCCAACGCCCCGGACGCCCACGCCAGGGTCGTCTCTTCCAGGATCACCGGGCCGGCGGCGGTGGCGGCGGACTTTTCCAGCACCTTCCGCAGCGCGTCGACGCTTCGAGACAGGTGGACCACGCTGACCGTGGGGGTGGGGCAGGTGGCGATCTCGACGAGGATGCCGTGTTCGGCGGCGTCGCCGAGGTAGCCGAAGGTCACCAGCACGGCCTCCTGATCACCGAAGGCGTCCCGGTAGCGCCACGCCCGCCGTGGGTCCACCTTGCCGAGCCGCTCGGCCCATGCCGGAAACGGCACCCCATGCCGGGCCAGGTCGGTCAGCGCCTTCCCCGTGACCAGGCCGGGCATCAGGTGGTTCACGGCGGCGACGAACGCCGCCACGTGCGGTCTCGGCCGCCGGTTCGCGATGGAGAGCGCCCCCATCGCCAGCCCGATCGACCCCGACGGTTGGGTCTGGTCGAACCTGGCCAGCAGCTGCGCGGTGTGGATTTCCACGTCCATGGGGTCGGCCCGGTCGCCGAACTCACGGAACGACTCAGCCTCGGCGGCGACCACGTCGGCGCTGGACTCGGCAAGTTCCATCAGCCCATCGATCGCCTGCCTGACCTGGTCGGCGACCGGCTCGGCCGGCCAGCTGCCGTCACCCGCCAGCACGGTGAACGTGTTGCCGGGTCCGCCGGGCCGGATCTCGTCGAGAGTGGCCGTGTGGCGCCACCTCCGGCCGTGGCCGTGAAAGTAGTGGAACTGGTCGCCGAGTTCGGTGGCGATCGACACCAGCCGTTCCCCGTCCGCCGGGACACCACGCTGGCCAGACCCGGGCGCGACGATCGTGTACTCGTCGGTGCGGAAGGCGTACGACCCCTCACCGGGCAGCTCGAAGGCCTCCTGAAGCATCCGGTGGGCCCGATCCAGCGGGGTGTTCGACGGGATGGCAACCCGCCGCCACACCCGCTGCGCCACCCCGTCGAGCTCGACGGTGAGCACCAGCGACGCCGGGTCGGCCGGTTCGACCGCCAGGAACGACGGTGCCGCGCAGCACCTCTTGTACTTGCGGCCGGAGCCGCACCAGCACCCGGCGTTGCGCTCCGGCGGCCAGGCGACGGTGTCGGCGCCCTGCTCACCGAGCCAGCCCACGAAACCCAGCCGGGTCTGCCGGCTGGTCGGGTCCTGGCCGGTCTGTTCCGCGTACGCCAGCAGGCCGGGCACGTCCAGCGCGACGATCCGGATCGGGCCTCGGCCGTCGGTGGACAGGGCCTGCAGCTGCTGTTGAATCTCGCGGCGGTAGTCCGCGTGGTCCCGGTAGTTGGTGGCGTCCAGCAGGCCGCGCTCCCACGCCTGCTCGTAGGCCGAGGGTGGAAAGTACGCCATCTGTCGGACGGCCGTGATCGGCATGCTCGGGTCCTCGTAGCTGTTCGGAGTGGTCGGGGTCGGACCGGCCGGCTCGGTCAGTGGGTGAGCCAGGCCAGGTCTTCCTGGGCGCGGCGGCGGGCCTCGCGTTCGCGATCGAAGAGCGCGTCGGTTTTGCGCAGCACCAGAGTGTACGGTCGCCCGCTGCGCCGGGTCTGATGGTCGACCGGCAGGTCGGCCTGGTCGATGCGGGAGTGGACGTGGCGGCGGCGCTGCTCGGCCAGCGGCCACTCGAAGGTGCGGCGCGCCGGATCGCCGAGGAACGCCACCAAGGTGGTGCACAGCTCGCAGTCGCATCCCTTGGGCAGTTCCACCGACCAGTCGTCGGCGGCCCGAACTGGCCTGGCGAGCCGCTGCTCGAGCCGCCGGGCGGCGTGCGCGGTGAGGGTGTCGAGGCCGGTCACCTGCTGCCCCGCCTGGTCCGCTGCGGTCGCGCGGGTGGCCCGCAGCGTCGACATCGCGCAGCCAAGCACGTCGTCCTCGTCTTGACAGAGGAACTCGACCGGCCCGTCAGCCAGGTCAGCCGTACCGAGGCTGGCGGCACCAGCCAGGACGACGGCGATCTGCGGCCCCAGGTCCGCGAGGTACCTGCGCCGGTCGCGGGCCGCCGGGTAGCTGAGCAGTCCTCGGGCCCGGTTGTGCAGCTCGGACCAGACACCGGCCACCAGCAGCCGGCCGACCAGCACACCCCCGGCGTCGGAGGTGGCCCGCAGCGCCGCGCACATCGCGGGCAGCGATGCCAGCCAGTCCGGGGTCTGCTTGTCGAACAGCGACGAACGGGACAGCCAGTTCCGGCCGAACCAGCCGTTGACCCGCTCCCGGGTCCAGGACTCGCCGTAGCGGGTGGCGAGGCGGGCGAGCACCGGGGCGTCGGCCGGCGCCAGCGCCTCCACCCGCAGCGGCGCGAGCAGCATGGCAGCCAGGTCCGGCTCGTCGAGCTCCCAGGCGACCGCCAGTGCCCGCCCGGCAACAAGCTCACCGGCCGCCGGGGTGACCCGCCAGAACGAGGCGAGCGTGGCGGCGCTGCTCCGGGCACCGGCGACGTCCCCGGCCCGCAGCAGACCGGCGAGCCGGTCGAGGGCCCAGCCTGGCGACGCCTGCGCACGGATCGCGAAGGTCCACCGACGTGGCCACACGACGATCGCCGCCCGGCGGTACCACCGGTCCAACGTGTTGCCGTAGTTGCCCATGTACCCCTCGTACTCCGACGATTGGGGCGACAGGTTCGCGGTGGGCGTCGTGGCACACACCTCGTCGTCGGAAACCCGCAGCGACGTCGGCACCACCTCGCCGGACTCGTCCAGCCAGCAGTCGAGGGTCATCGACGAGTCGATGAGCTCTTCGAGCTCGTACTTGCCCGACCCGCTCCCGCCGCTGGGTTCCTCGTCGTTCCGATACCGGCCGTACCGACTCCGGCCCCGACCCCAGCGGCCCCATGATTCCTCGGGGTCGAGGGCGCTCCAGGTCTCCTGCAGCTCCGCCAACGCCAGGGTGACCTCACAACCGGCGGCCTGCGCGGCCGCCCGCACCGCTGCGGCACGTCCGACGTCGTCGCCCTTGAGCCGGTCCCAGCCCAACGCCCGCTGGGTGTACTCGTGGTCCAGCAGGTAGACCAGCCGGGCGGGCCCGTCAGCCGATTCCGCGAAGTGATCGTCCAGGCAGCCGGTCAACTCGGTGACCAGGTCCTGGCCCAGCGAGCCGGCGGCCAGGGTGACCGGGTCACCGGCGAGCAACAGGTTGTAGGTCAACACGATCCGGTGGCCCGTCGTCACCGGCGACACCTGGTGCCGACAGTCGGCGTAGAACGCGACGAAGGTCAGCTCGTCCGGTGACGATTCGTAGCTCCCGGTCAGGCCGGCGTGCTCGATCGAAAGCACGCCGCCGGCCGACTCCGACGGCAACGTCACCACCAGGGTGCCGATCATCGCATCGGCCTTCTCCGAATCCTGATGTGGCGCGAAGAACTGGCCGGGCGCGTACACCAGCATCGAGTGCAGCTCGGCGACCAGCTCGCACCCCTGCGGCAGGCCGAGGTCGGCCCGGAGCTGGTCCAGCATCGGGTGGAGCGTCTCGTGCCACCGCTGTTCGTCGATGTCGACGAGGCTCGTCGGGACTTCCCACGTGTCGCGCACCCCGGCGTCCGTCAGCGTCTGCTCACCCTTGCCGAACCTGGCCGGCCGGCCAACTGAGCACAGCTGCTTCGCCTGCTCGGCGGCCGCCGGCAAGGCGATCGGCCCGACACCGCGCACCGCGAGCCTCAGACCATGGGGTGACGCGGTACGACGTGCGCTGAACGCGCCAGCCGGGCCAACGGTGCCCAGTAGCGCGGCCAGTCGGTCAGGCGGGGTCACGGGGGATGCTGGCACGCGCAGACTCTAGGCCAGACAATCCGGTAGGGCCACTCGCACGTCCGTTCAGCGGACAACCGGTGCGACAGTCGACTATGGGCAGGATGATCACGCGCTACTGGGCACCGGACAGGTCGGCGAGGAGGGTGTCGAGGACCAGCTCCTCCTCGACCCGCGTACCGTGCCGGCTCATCGCAGCGGTCAGCTCCGCGTCCCAGCCGGCGTCGACCGGCCGGCCGGTCAGCGTCCCCGACACGGCGCCCACCACGGCCGCGCCCGCCACCGCCGCCCGGTACGCGGCGGCGTCGTAGCGCCACGGCTGCCACGGCACCCGGGAGCGCAACAGGTTGGCGATCCGTACCCCGCCCCAGTCAAAGTCGCCGTGGTAGCGCAACCGCGCGCCACCGGCCGTCAGGCCGGTCAGCAGCCGCAGCGCCGCCGTGCTCGGCTGGCCGTTGACGCAGACCAGCGGCGGACACTCCGGACCGAGCAGATCGGCCGCCGCGGCCAGCACCGTCGGGTTCTCGCAGACGTGGACGGTGCCGGCCGGGAAAGTCGACCGCTCCCGGCCGAGTTGGCGCAGGGTCAGCACTAGCGGCTCACCGGCCGTCGCGGCGGGCGCCGTCAGGGCGGACAGCCGGCTGCCCGGACTCGCCACGACGTTGAGCGTCAGTACGGTCGACGATAGTTCGTCGACAAGGACACCGGCGCTGTCCCACAGCGCCCGCCGCCGCTGCGCCGGGGACGTCGGTTCGTCGTCCCCGGGCCACCAGACGGCCCGCACCGCCGACAGTACGAGGGTGGCCAGTGGACGGTCGGCGTCGAGGGCGTGCGCGTCGCCGGTGGTCTGCGCGGCGAGCCGGGCCAACGGAGCACCGTCGGCAGGCAACGCCGCCAGCACCGCGACCAGGTGTTCGACGAGCCGGGCCGCCGCGTCCGGCGTACCGGACAGTCGGCGGGCCAGCGCGACCGTGGTGCGGTCGCCGCACCAGTCGGCCAGGTGCGGCGCGCGGCGGCCGAGCCGGTTCAACGGCTCCAGCACGGTACGCCATGCGGCGTCGGCGGCGGCGCGTACCTCGGCGGTCACCGGCACCGGCCCGAGGAGGGTCTCGACGGCGGCGGCCAGCCCGTCCGGGTGCAGGCCGCTGCGGCGGACCACCTGGTCGAGGTCGTCGAGGTTGACCGTCAGCGAGGTGCCCCGGGCGGGTGGCCGCCCAAGCAGCCGTTGCACCGCCAGCCGCTCGGCCGGTGTCGGCTGGCTCAGCGAGATCGTGCCGGTCAGCGGCCGGCCGTGGGCCATCCGCTGGCGGACCCGCTGCACGACCCGTTCGGTGTCGGCCCCGCCGAGCTGCCGGCGCAGCCGATCGAGATCCGGCCCGACCACATCGCCGTCCGGTGCGGTCACTCGGCGGACCACAGAGCGGGCTGCTCCGAGCCGTCAGGTCCGGTCGGGTCCGGTCGGGTCGGGTCGGGTTCGCCGTCCGGGCGGGTCGGTCGCTGCTGCGGTACCGCCAGCTCGACCCGAGGCATCCGGTGCCGTTCCCGCCCGTCCCACCGCCACGGGGTGACCAGGACGGCGTCGATGCCGTCGTGCCGGGCCAGCTGCGCGATGCCCAGTCCGGGCACCTGCGGATAGCAGCCCCACTCCCGTTCGCTGGTCATCACCACGTCCAGGTCGAAGGTGGCGAGCAGCCCGAGGCACTTGGCCCGGGAGTCGTCGTCGACCCCGGCGAACGCCTCGTCGAGGGCGATCAGCCGCGGCGCGTGCGCATTGCCCGCCGACCCGTAGTACGAGGACGCGGCGGCGAACAGTGGGATGCTGGCGGCCAGCACCCGTTCACCACCGGAGGCCGGGCCGGTGGCCGGCCGCCACTGCCCGTCCTGGTGGCGTTGGATTGCGAACTCGTGCCAGGCCCGGTAGTCCAACGCCCGGGTGAGCTGCTCGTGCCAGGTCGCCGCCTCGTCGCGCAGCCGTTCCCGGCTGATCTGTTCCTGCAGGAACGCGCCGATCGCTCGACGGTCGGCGTCGTTCCAGACGTCGGTGCTCTGCCGCAGCTGCCGGGCGCGCAGCTCGGCCAGGCCGGGCGGGGCGTCGCGGGTGGGCCGCCACAGCAGCCGCAGCCGCATGCCGGTGGAGGTGGGCCGCTCCTCCAGCTCGCCGTTCATCGTCGCAACCTGCTGCTCGGCGCCGGCGACCAGCTCCTGCAACGCTCCGGCGACCTCGTTGACCAGGTGGGTCTCCAGCACCTCCCGCTCGTGGGCGGAGAGCACCCGCTGCCGTTCGTCGATCTCGGTGACCAGGGCGGCGGACAGGTCCGCGACGGAGCGGCCGTGCCCCTGGAACACCACCTCCACGATCATGGTGTCCTCGCGGACGGCGGGCAGCACCTGGTGTCCGTGCCGGGACAGGCTGTCGGTGAGCACCTTCATGTCCAGGCTGACCTGGTGCTGGATCCGTTCCCAGGGACGGTCACCGTCGTCGACGTCGGCGAGCAGCCGGTCGACGCCGCGCGCCACGGCCACCGCCGGGGTCGTCGCCCACGGCTGTCGGGTGTCCGGTAGTTCCTGCTCGGGGCAGGCCAGGGCGATCAGGCCGGTGTCGGCGAAGGCCCGCAGCACTTCGACGGCGGCGTCCCGGGTGGCGGTGGCCCCGTCGAGTTCCTCGGTCAGCCGGTCCCGTCGCCCGTCGGCGTCGCCCCGGGCACCCCAGGCGTCGCGTTCGCGCTGCCGGGTCTCCCGGCTTTCCCGCTGGCACTCCTGCTCGGCGTCGGCCACCTCGCGGAGCTGGCGTTCCAGGTCGGCGACGGTCGCGCCGGCGGTCGCGTCCAACGTCTCGAACTCCACCCGGGCCAGCCGGGCCGCCTCGGCCGCCTCGGCCGCCTCGATCGCGGCCGGTTCGAGCTTCTCCTGCTTCTCCTCGTAGGTGCGGGACGCCTCAGCGCGGCGGCGCGTCGCATCGCGTACCCCGGTCAGGGTGGGCCACCAGGCGGCCAACGTCACCTGGTAGTCCTGCAGCCCGTCGCGAACCTCCGCCAGCCCGTCGGCGTCGTGTGGCAGACCCACGTCGTCGGCGAACTCGGTCGCCTCGGCCAGCGCCGTCTGCGCCGCCGAGACCGCCGTACGGTGCCTCGCCGCCGCCTCGTCACGTCGGCCAGCGGTGTCCCGGCGCAACTGGTGGGCGCCACGGACCAGGGTGTGCGCCTCGCGTAGTGGCTGGTCGGAGGGGAGACTCTCGGTCTCGTGGCCGACCGCCCGCCGACGTTCGTCCAGTCTGGTGCGTTGCTCGGCGAGGTCGGCCGACACGGCAGCGAGTTCGTCGGACTCGGCGCGCAGCGCAGCGATCCGGGCCCGGCGGGCCGCTTCCCGGGCGCCGTCGCCGATGTGCTCCGCGTCCGGTTTGGTCCACCGCCCGGTGACGACGCCGATGCCGAAGCCGCCGTCGGTGTCGACCCAGGTCGCCGCACCGGACTCCGCGCCGAGGCCGATCGCGGCGAGGACGGCGGCGACGGTCGGCCCGGTCAGCGCGGCGGCGTGCGGGTCGGCGTCGTCGATGGCCGGACGCAGCAGCGTCCCGAGGTTCGTCGCCACCTCGTCGGTTGGTCGCAGCAGCGCGTCGCCGCTGTCCGGGTCGCGGACCGTGCCGTCCGGGTCGATCCACGCGTCGAGCACCCCGGCGGCTTCCAGCGCCGCCTCGATGCCGGCACGCACCTGCGGCGGCACGCCTTCAACGAAGTCGACGACCCGCCACAGTGGTGCGCCGGGCCGGTCGAGGCGCAGCTGCGGGGACCGGGTGTGCGGTGCCGGTGGCGGCTGGTGCGCCCCGTCGGTCAGCCGACGCAGCTCGGCGTCGATCTCCCCGACCCGGTCGGCGACCCGCCGTTGCTCGGCCTCCACCGCCGCGTCGGCGCGGGCGATCGCCTCGGCGGCTGCCCGGCTGGCGGCGGTCACCTCCCGGGCGGCCGGGTTGTCCCCGTCGAGGGTGCTCACCCAGGAGTCGAGCCGGCCGAGCACCGCCTCCGGGTCGGCGATAGACAGCTCGACCAGCCCGGTCAGGTACTCGCCGGTGCGCCGTACCAGGGTTTCGCCCTGTTCGGCGGCGGCGGTCTCGGCGTCGGTGACCGCCTCGTCGGCCGCCGCCACCTCGGCGTCCAGCCGGTCGACCTCCTCCCGGGCGCGGTCTGCGAGGGTTCGGGCCGACTCGGCGGCCGCGCGGAGCCGATCGAGGGTACGCAGCGCGGCCCGCCGATCCTGGACCAGCTGGCCGGCGGCCCGGCGCGCCTCGTCGAGCCCATGGGCGGAGTCGTCCGGCAGGGCGGCGAGGACCCGGTCACGGTGCCGGTCGGCGATCCGCGCCGCCGCCGCACCGCCGGCCACCCGGGTACGGGCCGCAGCCTCGTCCCGCTGGGCCGACTGAAGCTCCTGCGCCGTCTGCTCGGCGGTTCGCCGGGTCCGGGCCGCCTCCGCCTCGACGTCACGCAGGCGTTTGGCCTGCTGGTCGGCGAACGTCGCCCGCTGATCGGCCGCCTCCCGCAGCCGACGCAGATGCTCGGCGGTACGCGCCTCGGGGCTTTCCGCCAGCGCCCGTCGGCGCGCCTGCAGCTCGGTGGCGCGCGCGTCCAGCTCGGCCAGTCTGACCTCGGCCTGACGTACCGCCCGGTCGGCCTGCTCGTGCGCCCGCTGCGCGTCGCCCAGCTCGCGGCCCAGTTGCTCGTACCGGCTGTGCTGCTGCCGCAGCACCGCGGCCTTGCGTTTCGTCGCGATCCGCGCGTACTGCCGATAGCGGGTGAGGAAGTCGTCGGCGGCCTTCTTCGTCTCGCGCAGCTCGGTCAGCGTCTCCCGCTCGTCGTCGAGACCCCGGAACGCCTCGGCGACCTGGGCGATCAGGTTCTCGTCCAGCGGCGGCAGCGCGTCGCCGAGCGCCCGGGACAGGGTCTTCTCGTCCGGACGCTTGGACAGCTGCGGCTGCCGCAGCTTGATCAGCAGGGACACCAGCGCGTCGTACCGGTCGCCCAGGCCGAACAGTGCCTCGTCGACCGCCCGCCGGTAGTCGACGGCCCGGTCGTAGAGCATCCCCACCGGGCCGATCGCGTCCCGCAGCCGGTCCCGGGTCGCCGCCGTACCGGTCGGGGTGAGCAGCTGCAGATCGGCGCCGACCCGTTGGCTGGTGACGAAGTACCAGTGCCGGGCGATTCCGCGCCCGGCCACCGCCTTCAGTCCGCAGCCGATGGTCAGGTACCGGGCGGTGCCGTCGGCGTCGCGGCGGCCGAACTCCAGCCAGGTGTAGCCGGTCCGCTCCGGGTGCGGGTGCCGTCCACCGAGCAACAGGTTCCACTCCATCCGCTTGTGCGGATCCCCGTCGGGCTCCACTCGGTACGGTGTCAGCTCACCGTCCAGCAGGAACGGTACGGTCAACGCGAGGACCTTCGACTTGCCGGTGCCGTTGTTGCCCCGCAGCAGCAGACTGCCGCCGTGGAAGTGGAACTCCTCCTGGTCGTAGTAGAAGATGTCCACCAGCCCGGCCCGCAGTGGCTGCCACCGTTCCCGGTCCGGCACCGGCAGCTCCCGGTCCAGCATGGACGTCGGTGCGGCGGTGGTGGCTGCGGCGGTCACGGTGACGGTTACCTCCTCAGGGCGGCGGGACGGCTCTGGCGGATCGTCGGCTCCGCCAGGGCGTAACGGGCGATCGCCGGGCGGGCGACGACCAGCGGGTCCTCGGCCGGTTCGACCGTGATCAGTTTCAGGGCACGCAGCGCGTCCAACGCGGTGGCGACCAGTTCGACCTCGGCGCCCGGATCGGTGGCGTGTTTGCGCCAGTACGACCGGTGCGCCCGGGCCAGCTCGCGGGTGTGCCGGTGCAGCTCGCTGACCCGCAGGCCGCCTGTGCCCGCCGCGCCGGCACCGGCCGCCGCGATCCGCTCCGCCAGCAGCAGCGTCAGGTGGCTCTGCATCCCCTCGGCCGGCATCCGGACGTCGGTCAGCTCGTCGGCCGGGTCCACCATCGCGACCCCTTCGGCCCGTACCTCGCCAACCAATCCGGTCAGTTGGGTGATCCGGTTCAGGATGGCGTACCGCTGGCTGGTCAGATAGGCCAGCTCGGCCTCGGTCAGCTCGTCGTAGTAGACGACCGGCTGTTCGAGCAGCAGCCGGGTGAGCCGGTGCCGCAGCGCCCGGTTGCGGGCATCCTCGACATCGGGCACCACCTCGACGGTCAGCGCCGCCAGCCGGCCGTCCGGTGCCACGTCACCGATCATCGACGGGCCGCGGCTGCTGGCCAGCAGGCCGGCGATCACCCGCCGGTCAACGTCGTAGAGCACGTCACCACTGGTGCCGAGGTACGCGTCCTCGTGGCCGGCCACCCGGCGCAGCACCCCCCAGTGCAGCAGCAGCCGGACCACCGCCACCATGTCGGCCCGCCGCTCCCGCCGGTCCAGGGCGAACGTGAACCCCGTGGCGGCCAGCGCCGGATCGGCGGCGGCAAGCACCACGTCCTCGGCCAGCCGGCCCAGGGTGATCTGCCCGTCGGCGCGTTCCAGCGCGGCCAGGGCGAGGCAGGTCAACACGTACCGTTGCCGGGAGAACGGGGTCCTGGCCTTCGGATCCCGGGCCGGGTGGGTCTGGTCCTGTGGGTCGGCGGTCAGCTTCATCAGCCGGATCGTCTGGGCGTCGGCGACCAGCCGCCACCCGGTCTCCCGGTCGAACCACTCGCGCAGCTCTACGGCGTACGTGCGGACCAGCCGGAACTCGGCGTCCGGGGTCAGCCCGGCGACCAGCAGCGGGCGGGCGAGCAGCAGCCGGGCGGCCCGCTGCAGCCGGCCCGAGGAGTCGCCCTCGGCCGGGCCGCGCGCCCTCACCCGGCCGCCCCGACCGCCGCGAGGTCGGCTCCGGCAGAGAGCGGGCCGGCAGAGACCAGGTCGGCTCCGGTCGGAGCCAGGTCGGTTATGTCGACCAGATGCTCCGGCCCGGTGAGCACCCCGTCGGCGGTGACGATCCGCACCGGCGGCGCCCCGTCGACGCGGACCAGACGTACCCGTAGCGTGCCGTCGGAGGTGGTGGTGGTCACCTCCGTGGCGTCCGGCCGCCGGGCCGCCAGCGCGTCGCCCAGCAGATGGAGAAAGAGCCGGAACTCGGCGGTGTCCAGTTCACCGAGGCGCGACAGTGGGACGGGCCCGTCAGTGGCCAACGCCGCTCGGGCGCGGGCCGTCTGGGTCGTCTCCCGCTCGGCACGTTCGGCCAACTGCCGCCGCTGCGCGGATCGGTCCAGCACCCGGCTCGGCGAGCCACGCCGCTCGTACGATCCGGTTTTGCGCAGTCGAGGGCTGATCTCCAGCCGGGGTGCCTGGGCCCACGACGTCGATGCCGGCACCGGTCGCTGCTCGACCGCGGCCAGGGTCTCGGTCGTCACGGTCAGGTGCCGCACCGGCGACAGGCCGAACGCGGTGTGCCACAGCCGGTGCGCGGCCTCGTCGTCGGAGGCCTGCGCGAACCACAATGCGAGCGACCGGAAGTCGGCCGACCGGTCCGACCGGCCGGCCCGACGTTCGTTGATCGACGCCACCGCGCCGAGCAGCTGCCGGATCGCGCCGATGGCGGCGGTACGCAGCAGCCGTGCCTGGGACTGCCGGCTGGCGTCGCCGCTGACGAACCAGTCCCGCAGCCCGTCCCAGCGTTGCTGCCAGACCACCCGCGCCTGGCGCAGTGCCCGGTCGTCGGCGTCCTCGCCGGGTGCGGCGTCGACGGCCTCCCGGCGGGCCACTATCTCCAGCAGCGGGCGTACCCCGGTCGCCTCGATCCGGTGGGCCAGGTTGGCGATCTCCGCGCCCCGGTTGGCGAGATCGGCGATGAACCGTTCGAGGTACGCGATCAGCTGTTCCTTGTACGCGAGGAAGGCCGCCACGTCGGCGTCGGCGAAGTCGACGGCCCGCCGCAGCGACGCCATGAACGCCTGCGCGTTGTCGGCCAGCCCGGTGAACCGGTCGACCAGGCTCAGCATCAGCAGGTGGGTCTTCGCCGGGTCGGGCGCGGACCCGGCGGCGGCCTCGGTGGCGATGCCCAGCAGGGCGCGCAGCTGGTCGGCGATGTCGGACAGCGCCACCGACTGCAGGGCGCCGCGTCGGCCGATCGCCTCCTCGTACGTGGCGATGGCCTGCTCGGCGGCGTGGCCGTGCGCGCTCAACTGGTAGAGGTAGCGGGCGCGGTGGAAGTCTTCCACGGTGGTGACCCGTCCGGTGTCCGGGTCGGCCCGCAGGTTGCCCCACTCGGCGAGCTGGGCCAGCGCCGCCGCGACGGCCTCCAGCGACACCCCGGGGCCGATCTCGGCCAGGACGTCCTCCGGCCGCAGATGCACGGTGAACCGACGTTTCGCGCGGATGAAGGCGTCCAGCACGTCCCGGTACAGGGTGACATTCTGCGCCTGCAGGTGCGCGAACGGCTGAGCGGCCGGTGCGGTACCGGTGGACATCCCGCCATCATCGCAGACCCGGATCGGACCACGACGCACACAGCGGGCTCGTGGTTGCCGCGCCGGATGCTGCAGCGCGGGACGCGCTCGCCGGCCCGGTGGTGGAGGTGAACCAGG
The DNA here is from genome assembly GCF_056160425.1 of Micromonospora sp. ABR4_055. Lineage (NCBI taxonomy): Bacteria > Bacillati > Actinomycetota > Actinomycetes > Micromonosporales > Micromonosporaceae > Micromonospora > Micromonospora sp. ABR4_055. The sequence continues at coordinate 7,262 of NZ_JBSWXD010000080.1, read as the reverse complement.
TGACCAGCCCTTGACGAGGGCTGCCGGAGCATCCTGGCGCTGCCCGATCGCGGCCTTCGGCTACCGAGACACCTGCGGCACCAGGTCAAGCAGCACGAACCGAACTGCCTCACCCCACGGCAGCGGGCCGACGGCTACCTGCTCACCTGCGTGGACCGGCCGATGTCGAAGGTCACCCTGAACATCGCGGGCCTGTGACCGGGCGACCCGACCGACCGGTCTGATGTCGCTGGTCGACTGTGCGGTCAGCTACGACGCCCTCCATGCCGGGCACAGCACGGACGGTCGGACGCAGGCCAACCCGATGGTCGAGTGCCCGACCGTACGGGACCGGCTGCCGGCCGTACCGGCGCAGGCAGCGGCCGAGGTCGACCAGAATCTGAGCCTCCGGCAGATCGCCGAGGCCAACGAACGGTTGTTGACCACAGCCGGCGAGGGCGGCCCGAACTTCGCCCAGAACGCGATCGTGGGGCCGCTGCGGGACAAGCGGCGGGCCGCCCTCGAACGGATCGAGATCGCGATCGGCCGGCACGCGGCGCGGCCGACCGGGCTGACCCGGCTGGCGTCCTGCACCTTGCTCGGGCCGGGCAGCGGCGACAACAGCGGATCCGGTGACAACGGCACTGATGGGGGCGACCAACGGTGGGCCGGCGACGGAGCCGACGGCCCGGACGCTGAACTGTCGGCGCTGCCCGTCCCCGCCGCCCGCCGCGCCGGTCCCCCTCTGGTGGCCGGGGTGGTCCCGCCCGGTCACCCACAAAGCGGAGTCCCCGACAAGGACGGGAGATCACCAGGGGATGCTGCCGTCGTCGTTGACGAACGTGCCGGTCGGGCCGCCGTCGGGCAGGGTGGCCAGCCGGATCGGGGTGGCAGCGGCCTCCTGGACCGGACGCCCGACACCGCCGGTGAAGTCGGTGGCGACCAGCCCCGGACAGGCCGTGTTGATCAGGATGTCGGTGCCGGCGAGTTGCCGCACGTAGTGCACGGTGACCGCGTTGAGGTACGTCTTCGTCGGCGAGTAGGCCGCCATGATCGGGCCGACGTTGATCTCCGGGTCCGACTGCCAGGTCAGTGAGCCGACGCTGCTGGAGATGTTGACGATGCGCGGCGACGGCGACCGGCGCAGCAGCGGCAGCATCGCGTTGGTCACGCGGATCACGCCGTACACGTTGGTGTCGACGACCTGGCGGACCGCGTCGAGGTCGAGCGTGGTCGGGTCCTGCTCCCACCCCGGCCCGGTCTCGCCGGCGATGCCGGCGTTGTTGACCAGGACGTCAAGTCCTCCAGCGGTGCGTTCGATCAGCTGCGCGGCCTCGGTGACGCTGCGGTCGTCGGTGACGTCCAGCGGTACGGCGAACGCGTCGACGCCGGCGGCGTACAGCGTCTTGACGGCCGCTTCGCCGCGGGCGGCGTCGCGCGCTCCCACCGCCACCCGGTAGCCCTTCACGCCGAGCCCGGCGGCGATCTCGTAGCCGAGTCCCTTGTTCGCGCCGGTGACCAGCGCGGTCTTCGTTCCGGTCGTGGCCTTCGTTTCGGTCATGACGCCGATGGTGGCGCGGCGGTAGCCGCCGTCGTTACACCAGTTGAGTTCCGCTGTCATACCCGGCGGGTATCACCGACGTATCGTTGTCGGCGTGGAGACGCTGGAGACCCGTGAGCTGCGGTACTTCGTCACGGTCGCCGAGGAGCTGCACTTCAGCCGGGCGGCCGAACGGCTCGGCATCGCCCAGCCGCCGCTGTCCCGGGCGATCGCCCAGCTCGAACGCCGCCTCGGCGTCACCCTGCTCGACCGAGACCGCCGAAGGGTGGCACTCACCGACGCCGGTCAGGTGCTGCTCGACGAGGCCCGCGTCATCCTGGCCGCCACCGCGGCGGCGGCGCGAACCGGCTGACCCTGGTCACCAAGGCCGGCGCGGGCCACGAACTGCTGCAGAGGCTGCTCGACGCGCACGCCGTCGAGCCGGACGCGGCCGAGATCGACGTGCTGCTGTGCGGCATGGGCGACCAGGCGCGGATGCTGCGCGACGGCCGCGCCGACGCCGCCCTGATGCAGCGGCCGTTCGACTCGCTCACCGGCTTCGACACTGAGGATCTGCTGACCGAGCAGCAGGTCGCGATCCTCCCGGCCGGGCATCCGCTCGCCACCCGTACGTCGTTGACCATGGCCGGCATCGGCGACGTGCCGGGGCTGCCGGTCGCCCGCTGGCCGCGCCCGGACGGTACGTACGAACCCGGACCCGGGCCGGAGATCCACGACCAGTCGCAGCTGGCCCAGCTGATCGCCCTCGGGCACACCATGGCCGTGCTGTGCGCCTCGTCCCGGTCGTGGCTGTGGAGCGCGCACACGGCAGTGCCGCTGACCGACGCGCCGCACGTCACCACCGTGCTCGCCTGGCTGCCGGACAACCGCTCCCGTGCCGTCGCCGGGCTCGTCCGGACCGCCACCCAGCTGTGATCAGCCGTAGCTGAGCAGGACCGTGCCGAGCGCGGCGGCGTTCCACAGCGCGTGGGCCACCATGGGCGCGGTCAGCCGGCGGGTGGCCAGGAACAGCCCGGTGTAGACCAGACCGGCGACGGTGATGGACAGCCCGTCCAGCGCGCTGGCCGGCAGGTGCAGCACGCCGAACAGGACCACCGAGACGACCGCCGCCACCCACAGCGCCACCCGGGGGCGGGCGGACCGCTGCGGGATCGCCCCGAGCAGGAACCCGCGGAAGTACAGCTCCTCGGCGATGCCGCCGCCGACGATCCCCAGGAAGATGGTGGCGGCCAACGCGGCCGGCCCGGCGGCGGACATGCGCAGGATCTCCTGGACCTCCGGGTTGGCTTCGCCGCCGGCCGCCGGCATCAGCACCCCGAACTCCAGTAGCAGGCGGGGTGGAACGGTGGCCACCGCGATCAGCATGTCCCGCCGCCAGTGCCGCGAGGTCAGGCCGAGACTTCGGCGGGGCAGCCCGTGGCGGCGTAACCACCAGGCGATGAGGGCGGCGGCCGACACCAGTTCGGCGACGGCGACCGCGACCAGCACCGCCGGCACCCCGTCGGCCGCGAAGAGTCCCATGGCCAGCGGTGGGCCGACGAAGCAGATGAGCGCGCCGGCCAGGAACACCCCGGCGGAGCGGACGGGAACGGGGATGGTCATTGTGCTGGTCCAGCCTTCCGGTGGGCGGATGCGGTCGCTCCGACGTGCTGGTGGCGGGGCGACCCGCCGTCGGCATATCGAGATTCGATATACTAGACCCAGTTTCATATCGAATTTCGATAGGGAGGGCCGCCGTGCGGCACGACATCGAGCAGGGGCGTCGTCCCCGTACCGCTCCGGCCGGTCAGTGGGCCTTCGAGACGGTCACGGCAGGTGCCGTGGCGCTCGGCACCCTGCTGGCCGCCGCCTCGGCAATCGGCGTACTGATCGCCGACAACCTGGTCGCGCCCGTCACGGTGAACCCCACCACCGACCTCGGACCGCAGGCCACCGCCGGCCGCTTCACGCTCACGCCCCAGGACGCCGCCCTGCTGACCGTGACCGAGCCGACCGTCGGCGACCGACTCTGGATCTTCGGGCCGGCGCTGCTGCTCGCCGCCGTCGTCGCGACGGCCGGCGGACTGCTGTGGCGGGTGGTGCGGTCGCTGCGCTCAGCGGACCCGTTCCACCCGCGCAACGCCCGCCGGGTCGGCGCGGCGGCCGAGTTCCTGCGCCGGGTCGGCGCGGCGGCCGAGTTCCTGCGCCGGGGCACGGCGATGCGCGCCGACCTCGACGGACTGGTCTGATGGCCCCGACCGACGACGAACAGTCCGCCAATCACCGGGTGGTCTGCCACCTCGACCGGCTGCTCGCCGACCGCCGGATGACCCTCACCGAACTCGCCGACCGGGCCGGAGTCACCGTGGTCAACCTGTCGGTGTTAAAGAATGACCGGGCCAGAGCGGTCCGGTTCTCCACTCTGACCGCCATCTGCGACGTGCTGCACTGCCAGCCCGGTGACCTGTTCAGCGTGCGCCCCACCGAGCCGCCCGTACCGGGTCCCCAGGCTCCGCCCCCGTGACGCACACCGGCCACTGCGGCCACCAGCAGGACGGCGCCGGAGGGCGGGTAGCGGACGTCAACTTCTGACGTGGCGCAACCGTTGGATAGGTGCCCCGGTAGCTGTCTCGATCCAGAAGGTCCAGCCGTTCCGCTGTGGGTTGACCCCGGGGCGCCGTTCGCTCACCACGGCCCGAGCAGCCTCGCTCGGCGTGCGGTACACCGAACCAGCGAGCGGGCCGCTCAGAATTTCGACCCGCCCTGGTCCCGGAGTGAAACATGCCCGAGTCCGGTGGCCGTCGTAGTCAGCGTAGACAGGGATCGAAGTGGGCTCATCCCCCACCAGCTCAAGCGTGCTCGGCTCCCGAGGCAGTGCCACCAGGCGGGTGACAACCTCACCAATCTCTATGCCCGCAACCCTCGCGGCGAACGCCAAATTCCGATAGGTCTCCTCGTCTACCTCAATATGCGGCATACCACACTCCTCGCGATCAGAAACTGGGTGACGCGGCCCCACCGATGACAGCAGACCGCCGGGCGAGCACCTCAGGCACTCGGTCGTGTGTGACGACCCAGCTGGCAGCCGTAGGCGACATGAGTCTGAGCAGCCGGACGATCGTCTCGCGGTCGGCAGCCAGGTGCCGGCGGTGGATCGGCTCGTGATGGGCGACGCGGTTGCGGAACGCGCGGACGTGATCGAGATCAGAGTGGAGATCCCTTCGGGATCCTCGATATCCTGGGAAAACCTTCCGCAGAGCAGGCCGCCATAACGTCGTCTCGTACTGGCAGGAGCCACCGCTGCCAAATAACCCAACCCAGAAACCGAGTGGCAACTCAGCGATCACGCTCCCCGGTGTCACATCCTTCCGGATCCGGCATTTCTTGATCGAATCCTGGACCATCCGCTCTGCGACGAATGTGAACTTGATGTCTGAACGCCACCAGTCAGGCCGACCAGCCAGTACGGTCAGGCGGTCGTCGACGCCGTTGCGTAGACACACCTCCAGCACGTGGAGTGGCCCAAGGAAGGCGCTTGAGACCTCCATGTTCCACGCGTAGAGACGAAGAGCGCGGGCGCTGTCGCCACTAGCCGCAGCTAGGTACGGCGCCGACCGAGCCTTCGACAGGCATCGCCAGAGCACCTCATCTTGCCAGGACTCCGACACGACTACTCCTTTACGCCCGGCACCGCTACACTTGACGACGTAAGCCCCGGTGTCCGCCTCTGCTCTGCATGCGGCCCGGGGCACAGCCATGTACCGAAGTGCGGGTATTCCGGCCTCACTCAATCAGCCAAGAGCCCGGCACGGCCTTGCGAAGTTTCTAGAGTCTTCGGAGACTTTGAAGCAAGTAGCCGTGCGGCACGCCAGCGACGGCGCAGCTTGGCCGCCTTCCCAGGATCCGCCGGGCCGACCGCTGCGCGGTGACATGCACGAAGTCCGCCGTCGGTGCCGACCCTAGCCGAGCCCGCACCTGGTTCACCGACAGCGGCAACCTCGATTCTTTACATCGATGTCGCCGGTTCATCACCGTACGGACGGGTGGCCGTCGGTCCGCGGGGGTTGCGTCACGTCAACACCCTCGAGCTGAACAGGAGCCCGATCGACGTGCCTTCCTCCCGTCGTACCTTGCTCGCCGGTGGTGCCGCCGGCGCCGCTGGCGTCGGCCTCGCCGTCGCCGGTGGCCTTCCGTCGCTGGCCCAGGCCCACCCCGGCCGAAGCCACCCGCCGAGAGGCGGCGGCCACGTACCGTTCCCGCCGCTGGTGGACGACCCCGCCGGCATCCTCGCCCTGCCCGAGGGGTTCCGCTACACCGTGGTCACCCGGACGGGCGTCACCCGGCTCGACCGCGGCCAGGGCCTGACCCCGGCCGAGCACGACGGCATGGCCGTTTTCGACGCCGGACGCGGCCGGTACACCTTGATCCAGAACCACGAGCTCGGCCCAGGGGCCGAGTTCGGCGTACCGCATGTCCCGGGCACCGTCTACGACCCGGGCGCGGTCGACGCCGGCGGCTGCACGGTGATCAGGACCGACCGGGCGGGGCGCAACCTCGGCGAGTTCGTCGCCATCTCCGGCACCGTCGACAACTGCGCGGGCGGGCCGACCCCGTGGGGAACCTGGCTGACCTGCGAGGAGACCGACGACCGGGCCGGCGACGAGTGGGACGAGGACGGCCGCACCGGCACGTACCAGAAGGACCACGGCTACGTCTTCGAGGTCTGGGCCGACGGCCGCGCCGACCCGACACCGATCAAATGCCTGGGCCGGTACGCCCACGAGGCGCTGGCGGTCGACAAGGACCGTACGAAGATCTACCTGTCCGAGGACGCCGACGAGCCGAACGGCCTGTTCTACCGGTGGACCGCGCCGCGCCGCGTCAAGCTCGGCCCCGGCGTGCTGACCCGGCTCGCCCCGGACGCCGGCACCCTCGCCGCGATGCAGATCATCATGGACGACGGCTCGGTGCTGCCGGACGTCGCCTACCTGACCTCCGCGCAGCTGGGCCGGCCGTTCCCCGTACGGTGGATCGAGGTGCCGGAACGCGACGCCCGGACCACTCCCCTGCGCGAGCAGTTCGCCGACGGTCAGGTCACCCGGGGCCGCAAGTTCGAAGGTGTGTGGGGCACCGACCGAGGCGTGTACGTGGTCAACTCGTACGCCTGGGAGGACGGTGACCTGCCGGCGGACGCCGCCCCGCACGACGGCATGGTCTGGTTCTACGACTACCGGGCCGAGACCATCCAGCTGGTCACGTACTTTCCGCACCAGACCTCGTCGGAGGAGGGTACGCCGCCGAAGTACAGCGATCTGACCTTCGACGGGCCGGACAACGTGACCGTCACCCCGTGGGGCAGCCTGGTGCTGGCCGAGGACGGCTCGGGCGCGTCCCACGTGCTCAGCTCGGTCCCGGGCGGGCCCACCTACGCGATCGCCCGCAACCAGCTCAACGACTCGGAGTTCTGCGGGCCGGTCTTCACCGACGACGGCAAGGTGCTCTTCGTCAACATGCAGGACCCCGGCCTCACCCTGGCCATCACCGGCCCGTGGGAGAAGTACCTGGGCTGACCCCGATCGCACCGCTCTCTCGGGTTGGGGCGGGAACCCAAGATGCCTCCGCAGGCTTGGGGGAAAAAGAGAAACTTTATGTACCCGTGGTACCAAAACCAAACAAAACACCCCCCCCAAAAAACCAACATGCACCCCAAAAAAACAAAAGGAAAGAAGCGGACGGTTCGAGA
>NZ_JBSWXD010000079.1:0-28596 GCF_056160425.1 Micromonospora sp. ABR4_055 | reverse complement strand
AAACGCACATAAGATTTGTGTCTCGTCTCCCGTCGTTTCTGGCCCGCCGTGCTTTCCCGCGTCCCCCACCCCCGCCACGATTGCCCCCCTTCTCCCGCCGCCCGCACCACGGGTGGGCCGGCCGGCCGGCACGACGACGAGTACGCGCAGGCAGCCGCCTGGCTGGCCCGGGTCCGCGCCGGCCAGCTGGACTGAGCCAGCCCGGATTGAGCCGCCCGGACCGAACCAGCCGGACCGAGCCGCCCGGACTGAGATCGGACTACTGGGGCATCTGGCCGGCGCCGCGCACCGGCGGCTCCTCGGACGGCTGGACGATCACAAATCCCTGGCCGGCGAAGCTCATCGTGAACGCCTCCCCGGTGCGCCGGCCCAGCAGCGTACCGATGCCCAACTGCTCGGCCCGGTGGTAGCCGGTCTGCAGGCCGGCCGACCAGCAGACGGCGGCCTGCGGGTCGACGTAGGTCGGCTGGTCGACGGAGAGCACGACCGGGGTGCCCTTGGTGGTGATGGCGAGCCGGCCCTGCCCGGTGAAGACACAGTTGAACAGGCCAGCGGAGGAGGCGAAGCCCATCCCCTGAACCATCCGGATGTCGTACTGCAGCGTGGAGTCGAAGGCCAGCACGCTGGAGCCGTTGATGGACAGCGCGTCGCCCGGCTCCAGGTCGATCAGGTGCACGTCGGCGGCCTCGTTGGCGAGGAACACGTCACCCTGGCCGGTCAGCTTCATCAGCGGTACGCCTTCGCCGGTGAGCTTCTGCTTGATGAAGTTGCCGAGACCGCCGGAGCCGAGTGCCTGGAACTGCACGTGGCCCTGGTAGGCGACCATCGAACCGGTCCGGGCCATCGCCTCGCCGTTGAGCTCGATCTTCAGCAGTTTGGAGTTCTGCAGCCGCAGCCCGGGCTGGGCGGACTCCTTCTCCAGGTGATCGGCGGAGAACAGGGCACTGCGCATGGGTTCCTCCTGGTCAGGTTGATCGACCGAAGGGTAGGTAACCCGCGCAACCGCACGTCATCGCCCGGCCGGACCATCCTTGGTCAACCCCAGCCCAGGTCGTGTAGCCGTTCGTCGTCGATGCCGAAATGATGGGCGATCTCGTGCACCACGGTGATCGCGATCTCGTCGACCACGTCGGCCTCGGTCGCGCAGATCCGCAGGATCGGGTGCCGGAAGATGAGAATCCGGTCCGGCAGTACGCCGGCGTAGTCCCAGCCCCGACTGGTGAGCGCGTGTCCCTCGTACAGACCGAGCAGCTCCGGCTCGCCCGGCGGGGTGTCGTCCTCGACCAGGATCACCACGTTGCTCATCAGCCGCAGCAGCTCCGCCGGTACCTCGTCCAGCGCCTCCCCGACCAGCTCCTCGAAGCGCTCGCGGCTCATGTCGACCGGCATCGGTCCATTCTGCCGCACGACCGGCCGCCGGGGACGATCCTGGGCTTGTCCAGGTATCGACGACCGTGCGATCGGTCGACGGGTCGGACAGGCCCAGGATCGTCAGGGTGGCGTCGTTGGCGAGCGGTCAGACGGAGAGACTGGCGTTCAAGGTGATCTCGGCACCCGGCGACAGCAGACGGGAGATCGGGCAGTTCGCCTTCGCCGCCTCGGCCAGCTTCTGGAAGGTCTCCGGATCGACGCCGGGCACCTCGCCCACCGTCTCCAGGTCGATCCGGGTGACGGTCATCCCGGCGTCTGTCTTGTCCAGGTGCACACTTGCGGTGGTCTGCACCGACGTCGGGGTGAACCCGGCGTCCGCCAGACCCTTCGAGAACGCCATCGAGAAGCAGCCAGCGTGGGCGGCGCCGATCAGCTCCTCGGGGTTGGTGCCCTCGCCCTCCTCGAAGCGGGACCGGAACGAGTAGTTCCCTTCGTACCCGCCCTTCCCGGTGCGGATAGTGCCAGAACCCTCGGTCAGATTGCCCTGCCAGCGGGCAGATGCGGTACGGATAGGCATGGGCATGACGCTAGCTCACCTCGATGCCCGACGCGACGATGCCCGTGCAAGGTCACCGAGGAGGCTAGGACCCGATGCCCGACGACAGCCGCCGCAGCGCGGAACCCGCCCTGCCCCGCCCGCAGACCGACCAGCCGGCGGTGATCGAGCTCGGCGGCGACGCCACCCCGCCGGCCGACGGCCCGGGTCCTGGGTCCGGCAGGTGGACCGCCATCGGTGAGCGGCTGTCCGGCGCGACCGCAGCCACCGCCTCGACCGTCGACCGGGCCCGCGCCGCTGCCGGAACCCGGTTCGGCCCGGCTGGCCGCGGCAAGCTGCCGATCCTGCTGCTCGCCGCCGTCGGGGTGCTCGCCGCTGCCGGTTCGCTCGGCGGTGAGTGGCTGGCGTTCGAGATCCCCGGGGTCGACGTCGGAACCGGCAGTCCCTACGCCGCCGCTGTGCGGCTCGCCGACCTCGGCACTTTCGGCACCGGGTACCTGCTCGGCCTGCTGGCGTTGCTGGTCTGTGCGGCACTGACGCTGTTCGGCTCCCACCGCAACCGCCCCGACACCCGGATCGCCGGGCTGACCATCGGCGCCGGGCTGGTCGCGCTGCTGGTCACGGTGATGCTGAACAGCGACGAGCTGATCAGGTCGTCGCTGCAGGTTCCCACCGAGATGGAGGTGCTGGTCAGCCGTGGTACGGCGGTGACCGCCGGCCTGGTCGGTGTCGGCGCGCTGCTGCTGGCGCTGTACCTGGCCGGGCGGACCACGGCCGGCCGTGGCGGCACCACTGGGAGTGGCGGTGCCGCCATCGACGGCGGCGTCGAACCTGGTCGGGTGCCTGAGGAAAGCGGGCAACCGACGACCGACGATCCGGCGCCCGCCCCGACCGACCTGCCGTGGCGTCGGCCACTCAACGACGGCCCGGAGCCGGGCGGGGGTGCACCCGCCGATCTGACGGTTGGGCCGACCGCACCGTTCGTCCGGCCGGACAACCCGCCGCATCAGACACCCCGCTGGTGAGGACGTCCCGCTGGTGAGCCGGCCGAAAACCTGCGCGCGGGCCGATACGGCGGGCCGGTATCGTTGACTCCCGTGATCGATCTCCGACTGCTCCGTGACGACCCGGACCTCTTCCGTGCCAGCCAGCGTGCCCGCGGCGAGTCCGAGTCCCGGGTGGACGATCTGATCGCCGCCGACGAGACCCGCCGCGCGGCGGTGCAGGCCTTCGAGGCGCTGCGCGCCGAGCAGAAGCAGCTCGGCAAGCGACTGCCCCGGGCGGACCCGGCCGAGAAGGCCGAGCTGCTGACCCGTACCAAGGAGTTGTCGGCCCAGGTGAAGGCGGCCGAGGCTGCCGCCACCGAGGCTGAGCAGGCGCTGCGCCGGGCGCAGTTGGCCTTCCCCAACCTGATCGAGGCCGGCGCGCCGGCCGGCGGCGAGGACGACTACGTCGTCCTGCGGGAGGTCGGTGAGCGCCCCGACATCGACAATCCCCGCGACCACCTGGCGCTCGGTGAGGCGCTCGGCGCGATCGACGTCGAACGTGGCGCGAAGGTCTCCGGCAGCCGCTTCTACTACCTGACCGGCGTCGGCGCGCTGCTGCAGCTCGGTCTGCTGCAGCTGGCCATCGCCCAGGCCGTCGAGTACGGCCTCACCCCGACGATCACCCCGGTGCTGGTCAAGCCGGAGTCGATGGAAGGCACCGGCTTCCTCGGCGAGCACGCCAGCGAGATCTACCGGCTGGAAGCCGACGACCTGTACCTGGTCGGCACCAGCGAGGTGCCGCTGGCGGCGTACCACTCGAACGAGATCCTGACCCTGGACGGCCCGACGCGCTACGCCGGCTGGTCGTCGTGCTTTCGGCGGGAAGCCGGCTCGTACGGCCGGGACGTGCGCGGCATCCTGCGGGTGCACCAGTTCGACAAGGTGGAGATGTTTTCCTTCTGCCCGCCGGAGCAGGCGCACGAGGAGCACCTGCGGCTGCTCGCCTGGGAAGAGGAGATGCTGGCGAAGGTGGAGATCCCGTACCGGGTGATCGACGTCGCCGCCGGTGACCTCGGCACCAGCGCAGCCCGCAAGTACGACTGCGAGGCGTGGGTGCCGTCGCAGGGCCGCTACCGCGAGGTCACCTCCACGTCGAACTGCACCACCTTCCAGGCCCGCCGGCTGAACATCCGCTACCGCGACGCCGACGGCCGCACCCAGCCGGTGGCCACCCTCAACGGTACGCTCGCCACGACCCGGTGGCTGATCCCGATCCTGGAGAACCACCAGCAGCCGGACGGCTCGGTACGGGTACCGAAAGCGCTGCAGCCGTACCTCGGCGGCCGAGACGTCCTCGAACCCCTGGCCACCGCCTGAACACCGTGCAGGTGCCGTTCCGGCCGTTGCCGGTCGACCAGTCCGACGTCCGCTACCTGCACGGCCCCGACTCGCTACGCCAGCCCGGCGTGCCGGCCGGCCGGACCATCGAGTTCGACTGGGCGGACAGCGCCGTCTACCCGGGTACGTTCCGGAAGTTCTGGGTGCACCTGCCGGCGCGGTACGACCCGTCGCGCCCGGCTGCCCTGTTGGTGTTCCAGGACGGCTGGTGGAACCTGGACCCGGCCGGCGAGGTCCGTGGCAGCATCGTCCTGGACAACCTGATCCACTACGGCGACCTCCCGCCCACGGTCGGCCTCTTCGTCGACCCCGGAGCTCTGCCTGACGATGGTGCTGGCGTTGACGGTGCTGGTCCTGGCGCTGGCGGCGGTGGGCGCAGGCAGCGCAACGTCGAGTACGACGTTTTCGACGACCGCTACGCCAACCTGCTGTTGAACGAGATCGTCCCGCAGGTGACGGAGCGCTTTCCGATCACCGATGACCCGGAGCAGTGGGGGATCTGTGGCATCAGCAGCGGCGGGAACTGTGCCTTTACCGCTGCCTGGCTGCGCCCGGACAGGTTCCGCCGGGTGCTCTGCTGCCTGTCCAGCTTCGTCCAGATGCCCGGCGGCAACCCCTACCCCGAGCTCATCAGGGACACCCCGGGCAAGCCGTTGCGGATCTTCCTGCAGGCCGGGCACCGTGACCTGAATTGGAACGAGCCGGAGGACAACTGGCTCGCCAGCAACCTGCGCGTCGCGGCCGCGCTGGCGGAAGCGGGGTACGACTTCCGGCTCGTGCTCGGCGACGGCGGCCACCACCCGAACCACAGCGGCGTGCTGCTGCCGGACGCCCTGCGCTGGCTGTGGCGGGTCGATCCATGATCAGGTGAGGCTGACGCACGTTATTCTCGCGTTTGACGTGCGTCAGCCTCACCTCGACGCGTTCTCAGCTGACTTCGCCCTACTTAGGTTCAGCCACGAACACGCCGACGCCTCCCGACGGTCACCCGGCGCGGCGGCGGCCCGGACTCCGGCGAGGTCGCCGCCTTCCTCGAACGGGATCGCCCACGACCTCGGCACTCTGTACGCCGGACTCGACCGCACCTACGAACAGAACGACCGGATCAAGGACACGCTGCGCCGCTGGCAGTCCAGCCGGGCCACCGCAGCTGGCTCGTGAACGCGCCTGCGGAGAGGAAGTGCACGTCGGCCGCACACCCGGTCGTCGGCGCGCCTTCGCCGACTGGACACCTGGGCGTTACCTGAATCTCATTCGGAGTGCACGCACACCATCCACCCTGGGTAGCCGCAGTCAGGTGCCCCACCTCGGCGAGGTGGCAAAAGGCAGGTCAGAGCAGGCCGGTCGGGTATCATGACGCATTGCGAAGCGGGAAGCACACCCCCGCCAATGTCGCTCCACGACCTCGGAGACTCGCATGACGGTGACGAGCCGGTTCGCACGGCCAGGAACGAGTGTTTGGCCGGTGACCGAGCCGAACGGCGAGGTCAGCCGTGGCAATTCCGGCCAGCCCCTCGACGTGACTATCGTACTTCCCTGCTACAACGAGCAAGACCACGTAATCCGGGAGATCGAACGGATCACAGATGCGATGGACAACAGTGGCTACGAGTACGAGCTGCTGGCCATCGACGACGCTTCCACCGACCATACCCTGCAGGTTCTGCAGGAAGCCCAGACGCGATTCCCGCATCTTCGGCTGATGCCGTTCCACCGCAACGGCGGCTCCGGCACCGCACGTCGGATCGGCAGCCAGCAGGCCCGTGGCGAGATCGTCGTATGGACCGACGCGGACATGACGTACCCCAACGAGCGGATCCCCGAACTGGTCCAGATGCTCGAAAAGGAACCCGCCATCGACCAGGTGGTCGGTGCCCGGACCAGCGAACAGGGCACGCACAAGGTGCTGCGGGTCCCGGCGAAGTGGCTCATCCGCAAGGTGGCGGAAGGATTGACCGGAACGTCGATTCCAGACCTCAACTCCGGTCTACGGGCGTTCCGGCGGCAGGTTGCCCTGCCGTATCTGCGTCTGCTGCCCCCCGGCTTCTCCTGCGTCACCACCATCACCATGGCGTTCCTGCACAACCAGCACGAGGTCCGGTACCTGCCGATCGACTACGCCAAGCGCTCCGGCTCGTCGAAGTTCCACTTCGTCAAGGACGCCTACCGCTACATCCTGCAGGTCCTACGGATGGTGATGTACTTCAACCCGCTCAAGGTGCTGATGCCGCCGGCCCTGTGGCTGCTCGCCCTCGGTATCGGCAAGGTGATCTACGACGTCGTGGCCAACCCGGTCAGGATCGCGACGAACACCATCATGATCGTGATGACCGCGCTGATCATCGGGGCGGTGGCGCTACTCGCCGACCTCATCGTGCGATCGCGGTCCGACGGATGACCTCGCCCGGTTCCAGTGCGGCCGACCAACTTGCCCACCCCGGTGAGCAGCCCCGGAACGGTTCCGACAAGCATCCGCCGGAGCAGTTGACCGGCCGGTCCGGTAGCCCGACGGAACCGGGCCCGGCCCCCACCGAGGGGGGAGCCACGGTCAAGCGGGTCGATCGGTGGGGTTGGTTCGGCGTCGCCGCGATCACCGCTGTGGTGGCGGCGACCTGGATACCGCAGCTGGCGCTGCCGTTCGGCGACAACCACGTTGGGCGGATCTTCGCCCGGCACGGGCTGCACCTGCGCAATCTGCAGGAAAAGGGCCTGGTTGGCTCGTCGTTCAGCGCCGACTGGTCGCCGTACAGCGACCAGGCGTACGCACATCATCCGCCGCTGCTGAACATGCTCGACGCCACCTTCGGTCTGTTGCCGGGTAGTGGCGCGTACGAGATCCTGATCGGCCCGTTCCTGCTTGGCCTCCTGGTGGTGCCGGCCGCTGCGGCACTGCTCCGGGCATTTGCGATTGCCTGGATCCCCACCCTTGTCGCGGTCGGGACGATGGCGGCGACCGGATTCTTCTGGTTGTACAGCCCGCTGATGTTCGACATGGGGCTGATCCTGGCCATGTCCGCCACCATCGTTGCACTACGCAAGCGTGCCGATCCGCCGCGTTGGCTGGTGGTCTGTGCCTGTGTCACCGCGTTGCTCGCGACCCTGGCGTCCTGGCCAGGGATCGGCCTGGCGGCGGTTCTCGGCCTGTGGTTGTTTGCCGCCCGCCGGCTGGACCGGGTGACCGTCGCGGTCGGAGCCAGCATGGTGCTCGGCGTCCTGGTCAGCCTCGCCTTCATCGTCGGGGTCAGCGGTATGGAGGACCTGACCAGCCAGACCGAGTTCCGTACGGCTGGTGGGGGGTTCACCGCCCGACAGTTCCTGGTCCGCCAGCGCGACTACGCGACCGAGCTGCTGCCCACCTGGTACCTGGTGATTTTCCCGATCGCCGCCGTCGCCGGTCTGTTCGTCCGGCGGACCCGGTTCTACCTGCTGGTCACGCTCGCCTTCGTCGGGGCGTGGGTGATCGGGCTGAACAACGGGTCGTTCATCCACGACTACTGGGCCTACCCGGTGCTCATTCCCGGTGTGGTCGCGATGGGCGCCCTGTTCGATCTCATCGTGCGGCGTGTTCCGACGCTGGTGTCGGCGAGCGCCGGTATCGCGGCCGGGGTCGGCCTGTCGGTCGCCTTCGGGGCGATAGCTCTGGGGCCGACGGCCCGGGACTACGTCTACGAGCCAGCTGACGCCGGCCGGCTGGTCGACGCCTACGCCCCTGGTCCCCAGCAGCAGCGTGCCTGGGTGATGAACATCAGCACCCCCCGGTGGGTCGCCTACTACTGGGATCTGCCACCGGCGGTGATGAGTCCCGACGTGCTGTCGCAGGCACAACCGGATGATCTGATCCTCTTCCGCACCGACCTGCGTCAAGGATGGGTGCCGGAGTCGGTGCCGGTGGTCGACACCGAGGGCCGGTACGGCCTCTTGCGGGTCGCGGACATCCGATCGGCGCTGCCGGCCGTCGACTGATCCGACAGACGCCGGCACCTTAGATCAGGCTGAGACGGCGGGGCGGGTCGCCACGGCGACCAGCCCTGGCCCATGCCCCGGGCGCAGCCGCTGAACCGCCGCGAACGGCGCAACGGCGGCCCTGATCAGTGTTCCGGCCAGCGCTCCGCGTGGCTGGAAAAGCCGCCCCGAGGTGTGTGTCCGGTCCTGCGCGCTCTCCGCCGCGGTCGCGGTGCGCCGGGCAGCGAGTCGGTCGCGTACGATGTCAAGGATGTAGCCCAGCGGCCACGCGTAGTGGATGATCCTGATCTGCTCGGCACCGGCAGCGGTGAGGACCTCGTGCAACTGGTCGGCGGTGTACCGCCGGTAGTGCCCGGCCAACACATCGGACGGACCGAACCGGTGCGGATCGGCCGGCACCGACAGCAGCAGCTGCCGACCGGGACGGACCAACGGGAGCCAGGCCGCGAGCGCGGCGGCATCGTCCTCGATGTGCTCCAGCACCTCGAACGCACAGACCAGGTCGTACGTCGTGCCGGCCGGCGCCTTGCGGTGATCGCCGTGGATCACCGTTCCGCCATGCGGGGTGATCCGCTGGTGTGCCACGGCGAAGCTCTGATCGTCCGGCTCGACCGCAGTGTACGGCGCTGCGCCGGCCAGGTAGGTGCCGACGGCTCCGAGCCCGCAGCCCAGTTCCAGGATGTTCGTCGGCTGCAGGGCCGCGATCTGCCGGCGGACGATGTCCCAGCGCAGTGCCGCGCGCGGGGACAACGGTGGTCGGCCCGGAGCGCTCATCGGCCCGCCACCCTGTCGGCCGTCGTGAGGCTGCCGGCACGCTGCCGGACCGGCTCGGTCACCGCGGCAGCCTGGAAGCTCTCGTCGGCCCGGCGGCCGGCGGCCTGCTGCCATCGGCGCAGCGCAGGCCGGTCCGCGGCCAACGACCGAAGTTCGGCCGCGATCGCCGTCGAATCGCCAGGTGGCACCAGGATGGCCGCTTCGCCGAGCACCCGCCGCTGCGGCGCAGTGTCCGAGGTCAGTACGGCGCAGCCGGCGGCGGCCCCTTGGAAGACCTTGGTCGGCACGACGTTGAGGGCCTTGTCGGTGGTGCCGAAGATGCCCAGCGCCACATGGTGCCCGGCCACCAGGGCCGGAAGCTCGTCGGGGGTGGCCCAGTCGATCCAGGTAACCCGAGGGTTGCCGGCTGCGGCGGCGCGGCACTCGGCGTACTCCTGGCCGGTGCCGACCATGGTGACCTCGACCGACTCGTCCGCCGCGAGGTCGGCCAGAGCTGCCCCGAGCACCGCCGTGCCGTGCAGCGGGGTGTACAGACCGACGAAGATGGCCCGCAGCGGGCCGGACACCTCAGCGGCATCCGGCCGTCGGGCGGCGAACCACTCCCGTCCGGCGCCGACCAGCGCGACCACACCCTTGTCGGCTGCCGCAGGGGGCAGCGCAGCCGCGTGCTCGGTGGTGTCCACCACGACGAGGTCGGCGCTGCCGAGCGCGCCGTCGTCGATCGCACGCATCAACCGACCCTTGATCCCACCGCCGGTGGCGAGACCGCGGTCACGGGCCGTTCCAGCGGCCGAGACGAGATGGTCCAGCACGATCGGGGTACCGGGAAACAACCGGCGGGCCAGCCGTACGTCGAAGTGCCCCAGATACCCGACCAGAACCGCGTCGACCTTCCCGGGCCGGCGGAAGCGGCGGGCCCGCCAGGCCAGCGAAGCCCAGCAACGGGCCAGCTTGACCGCGAGCAGCGGCAGCCGCCAGGGTTGGCGCAGCATCGCGACCCGCCCGGCGGTGTCCAGCCCCAGCGGGGCGTTGAGCTCGATGACGGCGTCGCCGGCCGCTCGCAGACCTTCGATTAGCACGGCGACGCGGGGATGACGTTGGGCTTCGTAGGTCCCGAACACCAGCCAGCGCACGGGCGCAGTCTAACCAGGTTCGGATCGGCTGTGGTGAGCGCTGTCCACCTCGTCGGTCCGGTCAGCCAGGCCCGGCTTACGAGGTTCGCCGCCGGGGAACCGGTTGGCCAACAGCACCGCCACCGCCGGTGCGGCTACATCGACCACGATCATCAACAGCCGGGACACCACGGCCGCGACCAGAGCGATCGGCTGGCTCACGCTCACGCTGAGGATGACCACCAGCGCGGCCTCCCGAGGTCCGGCCCCGGCCGGCGCGACGATCAGCAGGAATCCGATCGCCCAGGAGCCGGCGAACGCGGCGATCGACAGGAACACCAGGTGGGGGCCGTCCGCTGCGCCGAGACCCCGCAGCAGCGCCCAGATGTGCCCGCCGTACGCCAGCCAGGCCAGTACCGACCAGAGCACCGACTGGCCGATCCCGCTCAGCGACAGCGGCCGCGGCATCGGCTCGCGGCGGGCCAGGCGCATGGCGATCGCCAGACCCCGGTTGAGCAACGGAGGCCAGAGCCCCGCTGCGGCCAGCGGCAGGGCCAGCAACGCCCACCAGTAGCGATCGAAGGCCGCCGGGCTCACCAGCGGCAACAGACACACCGTAAGGAGCAGGCCGGTGCCGAGCGAGACTGCCATGACCAGCAGCGCCGCTGCTGCGGAGGATCGACCGGGAACCTGGTAGGTCCGGCCCAGCCGGGCCTGGGTGAGCATCGGCCACAGCTTGCCGGGCAGGTACTTGCCGAGCTGTCCGACAAAGAAGACCCGCATGCCGGCACCGAGTGGTATCCGGCTACCGAAGTCGGCGAGGATCGCCCGCCAGCTCAGGAAGTTGCACCACAGCGCGACGATGGCCCCGGCGGTGGCCAGGAGCAGACTGGGGACGGTCAGGTCCGTAGCGGTGGCTCGGACCTGCGACCATTGGCTGGCGAGGGCCCAGCCGATGAATCCGGCGAAGGCACCGACCACGGCGACCTGCAGCGCTCGTCTCAGCAGACTGGGACGGTGCGACGCCGGCGGATGCACGCCAGGCACCCTACTCGTACGTCGGCTGTGGTCGCTGGTCACCCCGGCCCGGTCGCGGCACCGCGCGGCCCCCGCCCATGCCGTCCGCCCGCCGCCTGCGTCCCGGCCCTGGTCAGTGTGCATCCGGTCTTCGCGCGCACGTCATGGCCAGGTCACGGTACGCGAGGTACGGTTGCTGACCCGTCGACCCGTCGACCCGTCGACCCGGGGATCAAGGAGGACAGCATGCCGCGCTCCGGTCTACCCAAGCTGATCGCCACCGACCTTGACGGCACCCTGGTCCGCAGCGACGAGACCGTCTCCGCGTACACCCATGAGGTGCTGGACCGGGCCCGGTCGCTCGGCATCCCGGTCGTCGGGGCGACCGGCCGCGGACCCCGGCTGATCGAGTTGACCCGCAACGACATCCGGGCCGCCGACTATCTGGTGATGGCCGGCGGCGGGCGGGTGGTCGACCAGAGCGACCCGACCGGTGTACGGGTGCTGCGCGACGAGCGGCTGTCCGCCGACGTGCTGGCCCAGCTGATCACCGAGCTGGAGGCGGCAGTCGGTCCGCTGATCGTGATGGTCGAAGCGTCTGACGAGCACGAGGCGCCGCTGTGGGGCGACTTCGACCCGCAGTGGCGGTACCCGGAGCGGTTCGAGGCCCGTACCAGGCAGCAGTGCCTGGCCACCGACGTGATCAAGGCGTTCGCCCGGACCCCGTCGCACGACGTCGACGCGCTGCTCGCCGCCGCGGTGCAGATCGTCCCGCCGACGCTGGCGACGGTCACCCAGGCCGGGCTGGGCTTCATCGAGATCTGTCCGCCCGGCGTCGACAAGGCCAGCGGCCTGGCGGTCGTCGCGGAGTCGCTCGACGTCAACCCGGCGGACGTGCTGGTCTTCGGTGACATGCCCAACGACCTGCCGATGTTCGCCTGGGCCGGGTGGTCGAGGGTGGCGGTGTCGAACGCCCATCCGACAGTACGCCGTGCCGCCGATGAGGTTACACTGCGTAATGATGATGACGGCGTAGCGATTTACCTCGACCGGCTACTGTCCGGAGATGGAAGTGCATCCACGTCTGGTCGCCACCGACCTCGACGGGACACTGCTGCGGCCCGATAAGTCGCTCAGTGCCCGGACCGCGGCTGCGCTCGACGAGTTCCAGCTGCGCGGCGGGCGGGTGGTGCTGGTCACCGGTCGGCCGGTGCGCTGGCTGCCGGCCGTGTACGAACAGTTGCGGGCCCCGGTGCCGGCGGTCTGCGCGAACGGTGCCGTGGTCTACGAGCCGCGTACCGACACCGTGCTGCGCGCCGACCCGCTCGCCCCGGAGATCATGGCCGAGGTCGCCCGGCGACTGCGCGCCGAAGTCCCGGATGTGGTCTTCGCCGTCGAGGTGGAGGATGGCCGGTTGATGCGGCACGGCACCGACTGGCCGGCGCACTGGAACAGCGATCACCCCACCGCCCGGCAGGTCACCGACTCGACGCGGCTGCTCGCCGCGCCGGCGGTGAAACTGCTGGCCCGCAGCAGCCACGATGACCCGGAAGTGTTCGTCCGGATCGTCGCCGGAGCGCTCGCCGGGCTGGCCGAGGCCACCCACTCGTCGAAGTCCGGGTTGGTGGAGATCTCAGCTGCCGGGGTCACCAAGGCGGCCGGGCTGGCCTGGCTCTGCGCCCGTTGGCAGATCGGTGCCGCCGACGTGGTCGCCTTCGGCGACATGCCGAACGACGTCCCGATGCTGACCTGGGCCGGGCAGGCGGTCGCGGTGGCGAACGCCCACCCGGCGGTGCAGGAGGTCGCCGACGCGGTGACGGCGTCAAACTCCGACGACGGGGTAGCCGCGTACCTTGAGCAGTTGCTGGCGCAGAGTCAGAGGTACTGGCCGGTGCGGGTGCCGCCGCCCTCGCCCGGCTGACCGGCCTGGCCCGGCTGCCCCGGCATGCCGGGGATCATCCCGCCCGGGCCGACCGGCAGCGCCGGACGCCCGCCGGAACGCATCTGCTCCAGCTGCAGCCGCGCCGCCATCTGCTGGGCCATCAGCGCCGCCTGGATGCCGTGGAACAGCCCTTCCAGCCAGCCGACCAACTGGGCCTGGGCGACCCGCAGTTCACTCTCGCTCGGGGTGGCGCCGTCCTCGAACGGCAGCGAGATCCGGGCCAGCTCCTCGCGCAGCTCCGGTGCCAGGCCGTCCTCCAGCTCGGTGATGGAACGCCGGTGGATCTCGCGCAGCCGCTGCCGGCTCGCCTCGTCGAGCGGGGCGGCGCGGACCTCCTCCAGCAACTGTTTGATCATGCTGCCGATCCGCATCACCTTGGCCGGCTGCTCGATCAGCTGCGACGGGTCTTCCGGGTCGACCGGCTCGTCGCCGGCACCGGTGGCCCCGCTGGCGTCACCGGGGGCACCTGCGGCACCGGCACCGCCGACGTTCACCGTGCCGACCGGTCGTCCGTCCGGGCCGACCACCACCACCGCGCCGGGCCGGCCAGCCGCCGGGCCGGACTCGTTGGTCTCTTCCGGGGAGCCTGACGTCTCGGTCATAGGCTCCATCTTGACGCAGCACCAGGGCCGGCCGCTCGCCGGTCCCCCGATCACGCCGCCCGCCGGCTCTCCGATCACGCCGCCCGCAGGTTTCCGGTTCACGCCGCCCGTCGGCTCTCCGATCACCCCGCCCGTCGGCGGCGTGAACCGGCAGATCACCTACCATTGACTGGACGCAGCCGAGCGGGTAGAACGCCGAGTGGACCGTCGACCAACTCGCCACCGTCGGCGTGCTCCGCCTGCGCGACCGATCGTCGTACCCATGGGAGAGGACCACCCCTGTGCCTCACATCGACCGTCGGCAAGCCCTGAAGCTGCTGGCCGCGCTCGGCGCCACCGGGCTGGCCAGCGCCTGCAGCGTCGGTACGGGTGACGACTCGAGCGAAGACGACGGCCCGGTCAGCGACCGGCCGGTACGCATCGGGCTGATCGTCCCGCAGACCGGCGGTTACAAGCCGATCGGCGACGAGATGCTCAACGGCTTCCAGCTCTACCTGGACACCAACCAGCAGCGGCTGGGGGGCCGCCCGGTCGACCTGGTGATCGCCGACGAGGGGGAGACCCCCGAGTCCGGGCTGGCGGCGGTCGACTCGCTGCTCCAGCAGCAGGTGCTGGCGCTCACCGGGGTGGCCAACTCGGCGGTGATGCTCGCCATCCGGGACGCCGTGGAAGAGTCCCGGGTGCCGTTGATCGGCTCGAACGCCTCGCCCCGCAGCTTGCAGAGCGTCGTCTACATCTGGCGTACCTCGTACGTCGCCGACGAGCCTGGCCTCGCCCTCGGCGGCTACCTGGCCCGAGAGGTGTCCGCCAACGGCGAGGTGGCGATTGTCGCCGCCGACCAGCCGGCCGGCCGCGACGTGGTGCAGGGGTTCCGGGAAGGCTTCGGCGCCAGCGACGAGCGGATCTCCGGGGCGGTCATCTGGGCCAACGCCACCCCTAATCCGGGTCGGGACACCTTCACCGAGCCGATCCAGGAGGTGATCTTCCGGGATCCGGAGGCGGTCTACTGCCACTTCACCGGCTCGGCGGCGGTCGAGTTCATCCGGCAACTGCGCGACGCCGGCTTCGAAGGTCCGATCTACGGCCCGGGCTTCCTCACCGAGGGCAACGTCATCGACCAGTTGGGCGAGGAGGCGAGTGGCATCGTCACCGCCCTCAACTACTCGGCTGACCTGGACAATTCGGCCAACCTGCAGTTCGCTACCGGCTACCGCAAGCGGTACGGGGCATCGCCGACCACGTACGCGATGTCGTCCTACGACGCGGCCCAGGTGCTGGACAAGGCGATCCGATCCGCCGGATCGGGGGTCACCTCCCAGGAGTTGAACCTGGCGCTCGGCCGGGTGGGACAGATCGACAGCCCGCGCGGGCTGTGGCAGTTCAACCAGCCGCGTACGCCGCAGCAGAAGTGGTACCTGCGTGAGGTGCTGCGCGACGGTCCGGTGCTGTCGAACGTGCTGATCACCGAGCTCGCCACGCTCGGCTGAGCGCCACAGTCAGCCGAGCGCCGGACTGGACTGGGCTGGAACCGTGGGTCAGCCGCGCAGCTCGGCGACGCAGCACTTCACGCTGCCGCCGCCCTTGTGCAGCTCGGTGAACTCGACCAGCAGCGGCTGGTAGCCGGCGGCGGCCAGCTTGCCGGCCATCCTGGTCGCCTCGCTGTTGACCACCACATACCGGCCGTCGCTGATCAAGTTCAGCCCGAAGGCCAGCGCGTCGGACCGGTCGGCGATCACCGCGCCGGGGAACAACTGCCGGAGCACCCGCTGCGACGCGGGGGAGAAGGCCTGCGGGTAGTAGGCGACGGTCTCGTCGTCGAGGGCGGCCAGCGCGGTGTCCAGGTGGTAGAAGTGCGGGTCGACCAGACGTAACGACACAACCGGCCGGCTCAGCGTCTCCTGGAGCCGGCGGTGCGCGTCCGGGTCGGTACGGAATCCGTAGCCGGCGAGGATCGTGCCACCGTACGCTCCCGGCAGGTAGGTGAAGTCGCCTTCGCCCTCGTTGGTCTCGGTGGGCCGCACGTACCGCCAGCCGAGCTCCTCGTAGAAATCCCGATGCGCGATGGCCTCCGCGGCCCGCTGCGGGTAGGTGAACCGGGCCCCGAATACAAGGCGGTCGACCGAGAAGGCGCCGTTGGCGGCGTACACCATGTCGGGCAGGTCGGCGCGGGCCGGCAGCAGCCGAACCTGGTGCCCGATGCCGGTCAGCGTCTCGCGTAGCCCTTCCCATTGTTTGACGGCGAGTTCGGTGTCCACCGGCAACTGAGGGTTCATCCACGGATTGATTGCGTACTCGACGGCGAAGTGCTCCGGCGGACACATCAGGTAGGTCCGGGGCTGCCCGGCGGCAGCGCGCACATCGGTCACGGGAACCAAGAGTAGGTATGCTGTCACACAATAAGAAGTCTCTATCGTTGCGCCTGAAGGGCTAAACGTTGCATATCGACGCCGTGGACCAGCGAATCATTGCGTCGCTGGTGGCCGATGCCCGTTCGTCCTACGCGGACATCGGTGCCCGGGTGTCGCTATCCGCCCCGGCGGTCAAACGTCGGGTCGACCGGCTGCGGGCGGCCGGGGTGATCCGTGGCTTCACCGCCGTCGTCGACCCGTCCGCCGTCGGCTGGACAACCGAGGCGTTCATCGAACTGTTCTGTACCGGGCGGACCACACCGGCCCAGATCGCGGCGGCCACCCGCCAGCACCCGGAGGTGGTCGGGGCGTACACGGTCAGCGGCGAGGCAGACGCCCTGGTGCATCTGCGGGCAGCCGACATCGCGCACCTGGAGCAGGCCCTCGAACGGCTGCGGGCCGAGTCGTTCGTCACCGCCACGAAGAGCATGATCGTGCTCTCCCGGCTGGTCGACGCACCGCCGCCGGTCGCCGTCCCCGACCCACCGGCCTGACCGGCCCGTGCCCGACCCGCTGACCTGTCCGGCAAGTGCCCGGTCAGGTCAGAGGTACATGCCGGTGCGGTGATCCCCGGCGTCGCCCCGGGACGGCTTGTCCCCGTCGCCGAAGAACCGCTTGCCACCGAACTCGCCGTGCAACCGGTCGTCCAACTCGTCGGCGAGACCGGTCATCACCTGCACCGCGAGCATCAGATGAGTGGGCTGGAAGTTGCGGCCGAAGACCGGCACGGACGCCCACACCGTGTCGTTTGTGCAGTACAGCCGCCCGATCGGCATCCGGTTGGTCAACTCGGACAGCTTCACGTACAACTGCTCGGTCGGCTCCACTTCGGTCAGCACCGGTGAGAAGACGTCCACCAGCGGCGGATTGTCCCGGATCCGGACGAAAACCATCGCCGAGCCGGCCCGGATCCCGATGTCGCCGTCCGCGTCCACGTGCAGGTGCTCCGGGGTGCTGCGCATCATCGTCGCGACCACCGTACGGACCCGGTCGTCGAGCGGCAGCGCGTCACCCGGACCGTCGTCACCGTCGTCAGGCAGCGAGTCGCCGGTCGGCAGCCCGAGATGGTCACCGAGTGACGACGCCGGTCGGGCGGTGCCGAGCGGCTCGACCTCGATCGGCGAGTCGCTGTCGTCGTTCACCGAGTAGACGACGAAGGCCGGATGCGGGGCACCGTAGACCTGGCGCAGCGTGTGGGTGATCACTGAGGCCAGCCGGGCGACGTCGGTGGTCGTCGTGGCCAGCCCGAAGTTGTCACCGCAACCCGGCACCACCCCGGGCGGCGACCAGCCGAGCGCGACCAGCTCGGCGACGGCGTCCCGGCCCATCCGGTAGTCCGGCGGCAGGGTGGCGTTGCTCACCGCCGACGCGGTCAACCGGTCCTGCAGGCCGACCGAGACATCCACCGAGTAGATCGCGTCCCCGGTGCCGGACGCCGTCGGATCGAGGGTGAGCTCCACCTGTGCACCTGCCGGCAGCGTCGGCAGCATGGCGGCCAGCGCGGCGGCGAAGTCCCGCCACGCCTGGGTCACCTTCTCCCGCAGGTCGGCCGTGCTCGGCTCGTCGAGCAGGAGCGGCTCGTGCGCCGCCGGCTGACTCCCGGACGCCTGATCTCCTGTTGCCGGCACCTGCTCCCCCACGATGATCAACTCAGTCTCGTTGTGCGCACACCCTACCCAGGTGAGCCACCACACCGGCTAGCCCCAGCCGCCGTCGGATAACCGGCACTGGCCGGCCGTAGCTGCCGTACCGCCGCTGGCCTGCGCTTTCGGATGTAGCCGGCGGATCGCAGCACGTGAGAAGGTGGCGGCATGGCACGTTCCGCCCCCCGAGACGACGCCGGCGACCGCGACCTGCGGGTCGACCGGCCGGCGACCAGCGCGGCCGGACTGCCGGGCGTCACCCATGCGCTGCGCGCCGGCGTCGCCCAGATGGGTGTACGGCGTACCGCGCTCACCCTTGCGCGGGTCAACCAGCCGGGCGGCTTCGACTGCCCCGGCTGCGCCTGGCCGGAGCCGGCCGCGCAGCGCCGCGCGCACGCCGAGTTCTGCGAGAACGGTGCCAAGGCGGTCGCCGAGGAGGCGACCCTGCGCCGGGTCACCCCGGAGTTCTTCGCTGAGCACCCGATCAGCGAGCTGGCCACCCGCTCCGACCACTGGCTCGGCCAGCAGGGCCGGCTCACCCACCCGGTGGTGCGCCGACCGGGTGCCGACCACTACACCCCGATCAGCTGGGACGACGCGTTCCGGCTGATCGCCGACGAACTGCGGGCCCTGGACTCCCCGGACCGGGCCGCGTTCTACACCTCCGGCCGCACCTCCAACGAGGCCGCGTTCCTCTACCAGCTGTTCGCCCGGTCGCTGGGCACCAACAACCTGCCGGACTGCTCCAACATGTGCCACGAATCGTCCGGCATGGCGCTGCTCAGCACCATCGGCATCGGCAAGGGCTCGGTGACCCTGGACGACCTGCACCGGGCGAAACTGATCGTCGTCGTCGGGCAGAACCCGGGCACCAACCACCCCCGGATGCTCTCCGCGCTGGAGCGGGCCAAGCGGGACGGTGCCACCATCGTCGCCGTCAACCCGTTGCCCGAAGCCGGGCTGATGCGGTTCCGCAACCCGCAACGCCCCGGCGGCCTGGTCGGGGCCGGCACCCCGCTGGCCGACCACTTCCTGCAGATCCGCATCGGCGGCGACCTGGCGCTTTTCCAGGCGATCGGCGCGCTGCTGGTCGCCGACGACGCGGTCGACACCGACTTCGTCGACACCCACACCAGCGGGTACGCCGAGTACCACGCCGCCCGCGCCGGGCTCGACTGGTCGGCGGTGACCGCCGCCACCGGGCTGGACCGGGCCCAGGTCGTCGAGGTGGCGAAGCTGTTCGCCGCCTCCGACGCGACCATCGTCTGCTGGGCGATGGGGCTGACCCAGCGGCAGGACTCGGTCGACGCGATCCGCGAGATCGTCAACGTGCAACTGCTGCGCGGCATGATCGGCAAGCCGGGGGCCGGCCTCTGCCCGGTGCGCGGACACTCCAACGTGCAGGGTGACCGCACAATGGGTATCTGGCACGAGCCGCCGGCCTGGCTGCCAGCGCTCGGCCGGCGACTCGGCGTACCGATGCCGACCTCGACCGGGCTGGACACGGTCGGCGCGATCCGGGCGATGCGCGACGGCGAGGTAAGCGTCTTCATGGCCCTCGGCGGCAACTTCGCCGCCGCCAGCCCGGACACCGACGTGACGGTCGCCGCCCTGGCGTCGTGCGCGTTGACCGTGCACGTGTCGACCAAACTGAACCGCTCGCACACGGTGCCCGGCGCGACCTCGCTGATCCTGCCCTGCCTGGGCCGCACCGAACGGGACCGGCAGGCCGCCGGCGACCAGTTCGTCACCGTCGAGGACTCGATGTCGGCAGTGCACGCCTCCCGGGGCCGGCTCGCCCCCGCCTCCGACCAACTGCTCTCCGAGGTGGCGATCGTCGCCCGGCTGGCCCGCGCCACACTGCCCGACTCGCCGGTGCCGTGGGAGGCGTACCAGGGCGACTACCGGGCGATCCGGGCGACCATCGCCGACGTCGTACCGGGCTTCGCCGACTTCGAACGCCGGGTCGCCGAGCCGGACGGATTCGTGCTGCCGCATCCGCCCCGGGACCGGCGGACCTTCGCCACCGCGTCCGGCAAGGCCGCGTTCACGGTCAGCCCGTTGACCGTGATCGAGGTGCCGCCGGGCCGGCTGCTGCTGCAGACCATGCGCAGCCACGACCAGTACAACACCACGATCTACGGGCTCGACGACCGCTACCGCGGCATCCGGGGCGGGCGCCGGGTGGTCTTCGTCCACCCGGACGATCTGACCGCGCTCGGCTTCACCGACGGCGACCAGGTCGACCTGGTGTCGGAGTGGTCGGATCAGGTCGAGCGCCGGGCGAGCGCCTTCCGAGTGGTGAGTTACCCGACAGCGCGCGGCTGCGCGGCCGCGTACTTCCCGGAAGCGAACGTGCTGGTGCCGCTGGACTCCACCGCCGCCGGGTCGAACACCCCGACGTCCAAGCAGATCGTCATCCGCCTGGAGCCGGCCTGACCTCGCCCGGGGCCGGCCCGACCTCCTCGCCGTCACCGTAGGCACGGGCCAGGGCGGCCAGCCGGGCACCGGCCTCGACCGGATCGGCGCCACGGCCGACGGCCAACCCCAACAGGTACGCGGTGACCGGCGCACCCGGTCGCAGCACGTTGTGCGCCACGTCGCGGGCCAGGTCCAGCACCACCGGCACCGGCACCTCGCCGGGGTCGAGCCCGAGTTCGGCGGCCGCCGACGCCACCCAGCTCGTCATCGTGTCGCTCATCGCACCCACCGTGTCGCTCATCGGACCCACTCCCGTGCCTGCCGGACGTCCTGGTCGGTGTCGCAATCGAACCACGGTGCCGCGCCGGCGCCGGGCCAGGTCACCTCGGCGACGGACAGGCTGCCGAGCAGCGCCCGCATCGACGCCCCGACGAGGCCGCCGTCGCGCTGTGCGGCGAGCCGGGCCACCGCCGCACGCAGCCGGTCGGTCCGCCACACACCGCAGAGCAGTTGCCGCCGGCCGGTGGTGTCGATGTAGAACGCCCCGTCGACACCACCCGCCCGTACGGTCCGCGTCAGCAGGTCCACCGCGTCGGCGGTGAGCAGCGGCAGGTCGCCGGCGAGCAGCGCGACCAGACTGGCCGGCTCGGCGACCAGACCGGTCGGCTCGGCGAACGCGACCGGGGCGGGGAGCGCGGCGAGGCCGGCGGCGGTGGCGGCGACCGGACCGGCCCCGGGCGGCTCCTCGCGTACCGCCAGGACACCCGGCGGCGGGTCGGCCAGCGGGCCGACGACGACGCGCGGGTCGGCGCCCGCGACGGCGGCCAGCACCCGGTCCCGCATGGCCACCCCACCGACCGGTACGTCCGGTTTGTCGACGCCGCCCATCCGTCGGGCCGCACCACCGGCCAGCACCACCGCCGCGAATCCGGTCACGTCGCCGACGGTACCGCGAGGTGAAACCCGTCGGTGCGGTTGACATCGAAGCCGGCCGGCCGGGGCGTCCTTCCAGTATGGAGTTCAGGCTGCTCGGGAACTTCGAAGTGGTACGGGACGGCCGGCCGGTACCGGTGGGCCGGCGCCGGCAGGAACGCCTGCTGCTCGCCATCCTGCTGCTGGCAGCCGGTCGTCCGGTCGCCACCGATCGGCTGACCGACCTGCTGTGGGACGGTGCACCGCCGCCGAACGCCCGCGGTGCCGTGCACACCTACGTCGGGCGGCTGCGGGCCGCCCTGTCGCCGTACGGGGTGCGAATCACCACGAAGGGTGGTGGCTACGCGGTGCCGGCCGGGCAGGTCGACGCGACCCGCTTCACCGACCTGGCCCGGGAGGTCGCCGGCACCACCGCTGGACCGGGTGGTCAAGATGGTGCTGGCGACGTACCCGGACGGCTCGTCAAAGCGGGAAATCTACACCGGAGCGCTCATCTACCGGGTCACCAACACGTCTACCGGGGAGTCGGTCGAGGTGGACATCAGCGGCACCTCGGTGCTGAACATCCGGCCGGGCGGCTCCTACTCCAACAACGTGACCTGGCGGGTCTGGGGCCCGATCCTGCTGGGCATGCACGAAGGAAAGGGCAACTATCCGAGCGGCATGTACGTCCCAAACGGCATCTACACCGTGGATGTCAGCAAGTCGGGGTACCGGACGCTGCGCTTCACCGTCGGCAGCGCGCACAACATCTGCGACGATCTTCAGCCCTGACCTGCGGGAGCCCAGCCCGGACTCCGCCAACGGGAAACATCCACCCCCCGATGATCGTTGCCGGTGGTATGGACGATTCCGGGGTGAACGGACCCGACAGCGGAGACGAGACGTCCCACGCCGGCCCGGCCCCGGGCCGGCGTGGCGCGGTCCGGGTGGAACCGGGCCAGAAACGGGTCCGGGTGTACCTGCACGGCGAGGTGGTGGCCGACACGACCGCCCCGCTGCTGGTCTGGGAGAAGCCCTACTATCCGACCTACTACCTGCCGGCGGTGGATGTCCGCGCGGCACTCGTCGCGACCGGCGCCACCGAGCGGTCGCCGAGCCGGGGCACCGCCGAGATCCTCGACGTGGTCACCGGGGACGGCCGGACCGCCGCCGGAGCCGCCCGCCGCTACCCCGACTCACCGTTGCCGCAGCTACGCGACGCGGTACGGCTGGACTGGGCGGCGATGGACGACTGGCTGGAGGAGGATGAGCTGGTCTACACGCACCCGCGTGATCCGTACACCCGGGTAGACATTCTGGCCAGCAGCCGGCGGGTGCGGGTGGAGCTGGACGGGGTGACGCTGGCCGATTCCGGCTCGCCCCGGATCCTGTTCGAGACCGGGCTGCCGCCGCGCTACTACCTGCCCCTGACCGACCTGCGGCGGGACCTGCTGATGCCGTCGCAGACCCGCACCCACTGCCCGTACAAGGGTACCGCCGAGTACTGGTCGGTGCGGCTCGGCGAGCGGACGTACGACGACCTGGTCTGGATCTACCGCGCGCCGCTGCCGGAGAGCCAGAAGATCGCCGGTCTGGCCTGCTTCTACAGCGAAAAGGTCGACCTGTACGTCGACGGCGTCGCCCAGCAACTGCCGCGTACGCAGTTCAGCTGAAGCCGGCGCGACACCCCGCCGGCCGTACGTGCGGTGCGTGTCGTCCGGTGGTCACCTTCCCCTGCTAACTTCTGCCCGTGGCGCAGGCAGACGGATCAACCGCAACGGACGGATCCGGGACGCTCGACGGTTCCGGGGCAGTCGGGCAGCCGGCGGGCGGTGTCCCACGGGTCGTCCGCAACGACTGGTCGTCGGTGGCCGTACCCGATCTGGACAGCTGGCGGCCCACGATGACGGTGAGCGTCGTCATCCCGGCCTACAACTGCCAGCCCACGTTGGATCTGACGCTGGCGTCGTTGAGCCGGCAGACGTACCCGGCGGACCTGCTCGAGGTCGTCGTGGCCGACGACGGCTCGGACCCGCCGTTGATCCTGCCCGAGGTCCGGCCGGCGCGGACGAAGATTGTCCGGGTCGGTGCCGACTGCGAGGCCGGTTGGGGGCGGGCCGCCGCCCTGCGCTGCGGCGTCGCGCACAGCACCGGCGAGATCCTGCACTGGCTGGACGCCGACATGATCGCCTTTCCCGAGCATGTGGCGGCCCAGGTCCGCTGGCAGCATGTGCTGCCGTACGCGGTCACCCTCGGCTACAAGCGCTTCGTCGACCCGGACGGCGACGGGCGGTGGCCGTCGGCGGAGACGGTCGCGCGGACGCTGGCTCGCGGCGCGGCAGCGGACCTGTTCGGTGGCGACCCAGGTGAGCCGCACAGCTACGTCGAGCGGTACGTCAACCAGACCGACCAGCTGCGCATCGCCGACCATCACGCGTTCAAGATCCACGTCGGCGCGACCGCCGCGTTGCGCCGCGAGCTGTACCAGCGGGCCGGCGGGTTCGACGCGCAGCTGCGGCTGGGCGAGGACACCGAGTTCGGCTACCGGCTGGCCCAGGCGGGTGCCGTGTTCGTGCCGGAGCCGGCCGCGCGGAGCTGGCATCTGGGGCGGACCCACGTGATGCGCGCCCGTAAGGAGATCGCCCGCTGGAACCGCCCGTTCTTCGCCGACCGGATCCCGTACCCACGCAGCTGGCGCAAGGTGGGCGGGACGTCCTGGTCGGTCCCGCTCGTCGAGGTGGTCACGGCAGTCGGTGACCAGCCGCTGGAACGGGTACGGGCGGCCGTCGACTCGGTGCTGTGCGGCAGCGAGCACGACATCCGGGTCACCCTGGTCGGTCCATGGGATCAGCTCGACGACGCGCGGGTACGGGTGCTCACCGACCCGCTGCGCGACCTGCGACTGATCACCGCGACCTACCGGGGTGAACCACGCGTCCGGCTGGCCACCGAGCGGCCCGGCAGCGTCTTTCCCGCGCCGTACCTGCTGGACCTGCCGGCCGCGTACGGCCTGGCCCCGGACGCCCTGCGACGCCTCATCGACGTCGCCGACCGCCACCAGGCCGGCGTGGTCCGGGTCGACGTCGGCGAGCCCGGAGCGGACCCGGCGCGGGAGGCCGGCGTACGGCTGTGGCGGACCGCGGCGCTCAGCCGGGCGCGCTGGGTGCGCTCCGCCGACGAGCCGCTGTTCGACGCGGTGACCTCGGTGTACGGGCACCGCGACGTGCCTGCCGAGGAGGTCGGCGTCGTGGACCTCACCGGGTTCGAGGTGACCGACCTGGCGAACGGCATGCCCCGGCCGTCCCGGCGTCGCCGGACACCTGCCGCGCTGGTGCCGACGACGGTCGAGGTGGCAGGCGTACGGTCGCTGGCCAAGGCGACGGTGGTGGTTGCCTGGATGGCGGGCCGGCGGGTCCGTGCTCAGTGGGCCGGGTCGGCGGTGCGGCGCAGAGCCGGCCACAGCGGGTAGCGGTAGCGGGGCAGCAACGGCATCGACACCGTGGTCGAGATCAGCCGCTGGCCCCGGGCCTGCTGGTCGATCCAGCGATCGTCCAACTTCAGCGACACCTCGCCGGTGCGGAACCGGCTCGGGTTGCCGGAGACCGTGTGGTTGGGTCGCAACCGCACGGTACGCCGGTCGACGAACGGCCCGCCGGCCGGCGGTGACACGACCTCCTCCGGCAGGCCGACGAAGCGGAGCAGACCTTCGACCGTGTCCCGGGGCTCGACCATGAAATCCTCGTACCGCAGCCGTCGGTGCCGGCCGGGAAAGGCGCGGGCGGTCCGCTCGATCAGCAGATTCCAGCCGAGCCACAGCCGGCTGCTCTCGGCCGGGCTGTGGTGGTGGGTCAGGCCGGGGGTCGAGGCATCGTGGTGGGAGGTCGTCCGGGACCAGGAGTACGCCACCGCCCGTGGGTCGCGCACCACGTGCAGCAGGTACGGCTGCACCCCGGCGACGCCCGACAGCATCGCGGCGTCGGCGGGCGACTTGGACGAGTCGACGATCAGCGTGGCGCCGGTGACGTCCGCGACGGCCCGGTAGAGCGAGGCCATCAGCCGTCGGTAGCGCTCGACGTCGGGGGCGGGCCGGGCGCGCAGGAGGGTGGGCGTGTGGCGGACCCGCAGCGCGCTCCGCTGCAGCGCATACACCTCGGCGGCCGACGGCGGGTCGTCCCCGTACGCGGCGCGGAGGATCTCCTGCCAGAGCGGGCATTCGGGGACCGGGACGCCGCAGCCGCACGGCCGGCGCTGCTGCAGCCCGCGGAGCCAGAGGTAGGTGAGCTCACCGACGGTGAAGACCGACTCGTACGAGTTCAGAATGTTGTCCAAGATGGTGGTGCCGCTGCGTCCCCACGCCGCGATGAACAGAACCTTGGTCACACCGCTCCCTCCACAGGCTGCGGCCGGAGTCTAGCCAGGAGACGATGCCGGCCCGGCCCGCTCCTCGGGCCTCGACAGGCCGGGTGCCGGTGCCGGATGCCGGGTCGGTGCCGGTGCGTCGTCCGGTTGCCGAGGGTGTTCCCGACCCGTACGGATGATGACTACCCAGAATTCACCCAATGGTCGCCCACGGTCGCCATCGTCAGGCGTGATGTCCGATACCCCAGCCGTCAGCGTGGTCATCCCGACGCGCAACCGCCCGGACCTCGTGACCCGCGCCGCTCACAGCGCCCTCGCGCAGAGCGTCGAGGACATCGAGGTGATCGTCGTGGTTGACGGGCCCGATGCGGCGACCCGATCCGCGCTCGACGCGGTCGCCGACGCCCGGCTGCGGGTAGTCGAGCTGCCAGCCAGCGGCGGCGCACCGGCGGCCCGCAACGCCGGGGTACGACAGGCCCGCGCGCCCTGGGTGGCGCTGCTCGACGACGACGACGAATGGCTGCCCCACAAGCTCGCCGCCCAGCTCGGCGCGGCCCGCGAGGCGTCCGCGCCGCTGCCGATCGTCGCCAGCCGGCTGGTCAACCGGACCCCACGGGCCGAGTTCGTGATCCCCCGGCGGCTACCGGATCCGGGTGAGCCGCCGAGCGAGTACTTCACCGTCCGGCGCGGACTGTTCCACGGCGACGGCTTCATCCAGACGTCGACGATCATGGCCCCGACCGAGCTGTTCCGCCGGGTGCCGTTCGATCCGACGGTGCCCCGGATGCAGGAGCTCGACTGGTCGCTGCGCGCGCTGAGTCACGACGACGTCGCGCTCACCTTCGCCGACGAGCCGTTGGTCATCTGGCATCAGGACGAAGACCGGCCACGGATCAGCCTGGACTCGCCGTGGCAGGCACAGTTCGAGTGGCTGCGGCGCAGCCGTCCGCTGATGACGCCCCGCGCGTACGCCGCGCTCACAATGAGCGTGATCAGCTCGATGGCGGCACCGACCCGCAGTGGCAAGGTCTTCGCGACACTGCTGCGTGAGGCGCGCCGGTACGGGCAGCCGGGCGCGCTGGACTACTTCACGTTCGCCCAGATCTGGCTGATCCCACCGGACCTGCGCCGTACTGTGCGGGACATGATCCTCAAGCGCCGTCGCCGCCAGACGCAGCCCGAGCAGTCGGCGGGGATTGAAACGGACGCGCTCCAGCGGTAGCTCCGCTTCACCCATCAGCTTCGCCCGTTTTGCAGTTGGGTCGACCCGGTTCGACGGACAGGGTCGGTAAGTTGATCTCACGCTACCTTGCAGGCCGTGACGCCTTGGGTGTTCGCTGGGCGCTCCCCGCGTAGCGGCTCATATCCGACAAATCTGGCCCGGATTGACGGTATACCGAGCCCGGTTCGCCGATGCCCGCGCTCTGAAGGCCTATGCCGGCGCGGCCCCGGTCACCCGCGCGTCCGGGCGCGCACCTCCATCACCCACCGCAAGATGAAGAACGATTGGCTCGCCGCTGCCGGTTATCTCTGGGCCTTCGTCGCCGCCACCCACGTCGAACCCACCAAGCAGCACAGCACTACCAGCGCCACCGCGACCACGGCGACCGCCATCCCGCCGCACTACGCCACCTGTTCAACCGGCTCCTCGGCTGCCTGCGCCACTGCCTCGCAACAGGACAGCTCTACCACCCCGACAAAGCCTTCCCATGCTCGGCATGCCCACACCCGCCGCCGCGCGGGCTGACCCTGGCAGGCTCACCTTCATGAACGACGGCAAGGATTGGTACGCCTGGCACAACCCCTACACCGATCCCGGCTCGCCCCTGGCACGCCGGCTGAGGCTGGTCCAGCAGCACATCGCCGCGTGGCTCGATGAGCGACCTGGCGAACCGGTGTCCGTGGTCAGCATGTGCGCCGGCCAAGGTCACGACATTCTGCCCGTGCTCGCGTCGCGCCCGGACGCCAGGCGAGTCAGTACAACGCTGATCGAGTACGAACCGCGCAACGTCGCCGCGGCCCGGACCCGAGCAATCGCCGAGAACCTCGACAGGGTGACCGTCGCGCAGGCCGATGCCGGTGACCTCGCCTCATACCGGCAGGCGGTGCCCGCCGACCTGGTCATCATGGCCGGCGTCCTGGGCAACATCAGCGACGCCGACGCCCACACCACCATTCACGCGCTGCCGCAGCTCTGCGCCGCCGACGCCACGGTGATCTGGACCAGGACACGACGAGCCCTCGACCTGACACCGGCTGTCCGAAGGTGGCTGACCGACGCAGGGTTCTCCGAACAGGCTTTCACCGCTCCCGACGACGTGCTGTTCTCCGTCGGCGTTCACCGCTTTACCGGCACCCCACAACCGCTGGAGAACGGCAAGATTTTCCAGTTCATCACCTGACGGAGGACCTACGACTTGACGGTCCCGGAGATCGGATTGTCCCTGCCGGAAAAGCCTGGTCCACCGGACACCCGTCCCGCTGACAACGCCCGACCACTCCCGCCCGTCGCACACCGCGGTCAGGGCCGCCCCGGCATCCGCGGCAACGCCGGCCACCACCCGGGGCCGACCGGCCGGACCGCCGCAGACCGGTTCTCGGGGAGCCGCGACACCCCGGGCACGGGCTTCGGACCGGCCACAGCACGACCGAGGCCGCAGCCGAGACTCTGGTCGACGCCTGTGAGCGTCTGTGAGCGCGGCGGATGTTCGCCACAGCCCACACGCATCGGTTCGGGGGTGTCAGCGCACCACCGTCGGCTACGCCGCCGTCGACAAGAAAGTCAAGTCCGAGGCGGGTAACCGCACCTTCGCCCTCGACAGCTTCAAGGAACGGCCTGGAGGTCTCCCGGACCACCATGGTGCACAACGGCGACCGCACCACGGTTTTCCCACCAGACGGCGGCGCAGTCCGGACCACCGTGACCGACCCCCTCGGGCGCACCAGCCAGCTCCTGGAATACAGCACGCCACCCACGCTCAACACCCCCGCGAACACCTTCAGCGGCGTGTTCACCGTCACCGGCGGCACCGCGGTCGCCTCCACCTACGGCTACGACGGCCACGGCAACCAACACCGCGTCACCGACGCCGACGGCAACATGTGGACGTCGACCTACAACCTGCTCGG
>NZ_JBSWXD010000078.1:0-28850 GCF_056160425.1 Micromonospora sp. ABR4_055 | reverse complement strand
GAAGGCGTGTTTGTGTTGGTGGTAGGGAGGGGGGGTGCGGGGGGGGTGGGGGGGGGGTTTCAGGTTTGTTGGGGAGGTGTTTTCTCCCCACCCCTTCCACACACCTGACACGCAAGGGGAGGAAAGCGCGATGCGAGAACTGTGGCGACGGTGGCGGATGCGACGGCAACGGCGTCGGATGGTGTCCCTGCCACCGCGCGACTGGCCCGGCGGCAACGGCGTGTACCGCGTACCCGGAAACAGCCGCAACCAGCGACCGACCGGGTACCGGCCGATCCGGCCCTGGCAGGTCCGCAGCCAGCACTTCCGCTCGGTCAGCGGCATCACCGGCCGGGGCGGGCTCGACCCGGCCGACGTCGCCGCGTTCCTCGACCGGGTAGCCCACGACCTGGCCATCGTGTACGCCGAGTTGGACCGCACCTGGGAGCAGAACGACCGGATCAAGGACGCGTTGCGCCGCTGGCAGAGTGGCCATGCCCCGACGGCCTCCCCGTCCGGCTACCGGTGACCGAGCGACACACCGGGCCGGGCTCGGCCGGCGACGGAGCACGGCGCGCCCAGTTGGTGCTCACGGTCGCCAACGTCGACACCGGTGCGGTCGTCTCGGCCGGCGTCGCCCACCTCTACGACCCGGAGGCCCCGGACGAGCCGGTTCTCGCCACCTGGCTGCAACTCCCCAGGCAGTGGCGGCCCGACCTGCCGGCCGACCAGCGGTACGCCCTGGAAGCCGAGGCGATCGCTGCCGAGTCGATCGACCCGTGGCGGTTGTGGCTCGGCCGGACAACGGGTCCACCGGACAGCACCCACCCACCGTCGCCGGCGACAGCAATCGCTGTGGCGCTCCGCCTCGGCCTGACGGTCACCGTCGGCGGTCGCCCCACCGGCGTGCTCACCCAGGACACCGTCGAACAGGCGGTCGCCGACTTGCTGAGCTCGCTGCCCGACGCTCTCGGCGATCTGATCCCCGCGGAGCCGGACACCCCCATCCCCGTACCGTTCGAGCGTCGGCTTCCGCGCCACGGCCGGCGGCACTCAGCTGCCGACGTCAACGAGCTGATGTCGATCAGCCGCGACTGGAGCGGAATCCTCGACGTCGATGGACGGTAGGGACAGGTCAGCCGATCAGGTCGGCGGATGACTCTGCGGGCTCACCGAGTAGCCGCCGCGCTGTATGCAGGGCAGCAGTTTCGTCCACCTCAGCACTGGCGGCAGCGCTCGCAACGAAGGCTTCGATCTGATCCAGGTGCGCTGGCTGAAGTCCACGATTCGGCAGCGGAGCGATCAGGAGCGCCCGCCCGCTGGCGGTGAGTTCTTCGTACACGGGGCCACCGGTCGGCGTCTCGGCGTCGTCGGTCCAGATCAGCGGCCGTCCCTGCGCGACGACCTCACGTGCGGCGCCAAGCTTCGCCCCCGCAGCGGTCGACGTGGACATCTCGTGGGTCCAGCTGCGTCCGAGTCGAGGCAGGCCGAAGAGACGTTCCACCTGGTCCGCCTCGACGCACCAGGTGCTGCACCAGCGGATCTCGACCGCGCCGGCCCGGTGCATCGCCCGGATCCGGTCGATGAGCGCCGGTGCCCACCGCAGCCGATACTCCACCGCGCCGACATGTGCGGTGCCGTTGCACGGTGCCGCGCCCCAGCCGGGGCGGGTCACGTTGACGACTCCGTCGACGTCGAGCAGCCAGACAGCTTGTCGCATCGCGTCACCTTCTTGGCGCGTCGCGCGGGTGTGACGGTATCGCCGGCACACGATGTGAGGCTGAGACACCCTAACTTGGCGGCGATAGGTATCTCAGCCTCACATCAGTGCAGAAGCGGGTTGCCGCGTCAGCGGGTCGCCGGGTTGGCGGCGAGCATGGCGCAGAACAGCGCGCCCTGCTCGATCGCGTCGTCCAGGGCGACATGCTCATGGTCGTGCTCGCCGAACCACTCGCGGGGCATGGTCCGCTTCGACGTCGTCCGGTAGCCCGTGCCCAGCAGCGCCATGGCGTACGTCTTTATGTCCAGCGCCGAGTGGGAGAACGGGCTCGATCCGGTGAAGCGGATCAGGTACCAGTAGACGAACATGAAGTCGTACGCCGCCGGGTAACCGATGAACACCGGCCGCCCCGGCAGCTGGGCGAGCCATTCGGTGTAGCGGGCCATCGCCGCCGCTGGCTCCTCCTGGTCTGCCCGGCACGCCGCCCACGCCTCCGGCTGTGTCTCCCACCACGCCATCGTCTGCGGCGCACCGCTGGCACCGGGCAGTGTGACCAGGTTGGCGCTGAACGTGCCGACCAGTTCCTTGCCTGCCGTGTACGCCGCCGAGGCGAAGCTCAACATCGAGTGCGGGCCGGGGATCGGCCCGTCCGCCTCGACGTCCGTGCTGACGTAGATCTCCGCTTGTGCCACCCCCGCACCGTACGCCCAGCTGGTGGCGCGCTGTCGTACGGTGCCGGGTGTTGGCGGTCGGGTCAGCTGACGGTGAAGGTGGCCGAGGCGCGGCCGGCGGCGTCCGGTACGGCTTCCAGGTAGAACAGGCCGTCGCGGTGGCGGACGTACTGGCCGGGGAAGTTGACCGACTCCAGCGACAGTTTGCCGGCGTCGGCCAGCCCGGCTCGCGCCATGAAGGTGGCGTCCTGCCGGAACAGGCTCGACCCGTCGTTGGCCTCCACCCAGATCTGGTGGTTGCGGTGCCGCAGGTAGTAGCCGGGGAAGTTGGTCGACTCCAGCGAGACACCGGCCGAGTTGGCCAGCCCGGGGACGACCCGGAACTGCGAATCGGCCAAATTCGTTACATTCGCCTCAAGGCGGACCCGGTACTCCCAGTGCCGCAGGTAGCGGTCCGGCTGGTCGTGGGCGCTGAGCCGGACCGGGGTGGCACCGTCCGGCACCGGTACGCCAAAGTTCGGTGTGCCGTCGGCGTTCCAGTAGACCTTCTGCACCCGGGTACGCCGGTTGGGGTCACTCAGCGGGTCGTAGCCGTTGCCGAGGTACCGCTCGTAGTTGCGGGAGTGGTAGACGATCACGTCGCTGCCGTCCTCGGCGACGGTGAACGAGTTGTGGCCGGGGCCCCACTGGCCGGTCCGGCTGTTGCTGGCCAGCACCGGATTGGGGCTCTTGGTCCACGATGACGCGTTCAGCAGGTTGCTGCTCGCCGACGCGGTGAGCAGCCCGACGGCGTAGTTGGCGTCGGTGGCGCTGGCCGAGTAGGTCATGAAGACCCGGCCGTTGCGGATGATCACCGCCGGGCCTTCGTTGACCCGGTAGCCGCGGGTCTCCCACGCGTACGTCGGGGTGCTGATCATGACCGGGGTGCCGGTGTACGTCCACGGGTTGACCATCCGCGCCAGGTAGATGTTGGAGTTGCTGCCGGCGTACTCGGCCCAGGCCAGGTAGCGCACTCCGTTGTGGACGAACGTGGTGGCGTCCAGTGAGAAGCCGGGGCGCGAGGGCTGGATCTGGCCGCGTTCGGTCCACGGTCCGTCGAGCGGGTTGGCGGCAGAGGACTCCAGCACGTACGGGCGGATGGCCCAGATGTCCTCGGCCCGGCCGGCGGCGAAGTGGATGTACCACCTGCCGTCGATGAAGTGCAGCTCGGGTGCCCAGATGTGCGCGCCCATCTCGCCGGTCGAGTGCTTGCGCCAGATCACCCGCTCGGTGGCGGCGGCCAGGCCCTGCAGGGTGGTGGCCCGGCGCATGACGATCCGGTCGTACTCGGGGACGGTGGCGACGAAGTAGTAGTACCCGTCGGTGTGCCGGTGCACGTGCGGGTCGGCCCGCTGTTCGACGATCGGGTTGGTGAACTGGACGGCGGGCGGGACCGCCGCCGTGACAGCAGCCGGGGCGGCGGCGACCACGGCGGTGGTGGTGGCCGCAGTCACCAGGGCGGCGGTTGTCGCCGCCAGCCAGTTGACCGTGGATCGCGATCGCCTCATAACCGACACCCTTCGCAGTCATCATCTTCGATACGAACAGTGTTAGCGCTCACACAGCCAGGGTCAAGAGGGTTCGTCATCTATACGAAACAATCCGGCGGGGCAGTCGGAGGAAATCTCCCACCGCCCCGCCGGATACCGTCCGAACTCGCCCCAGCAACGCCCGTCGCTGGAGACTCGGCCGAGGCCGGCCGCTACGGCTACTCGCCGCCGAGATTCACCAGCGCCTGCGCGGTCCGGAAGTACGGGTTCCGCCCGAGGTCGCCGACGGTGACGATGCCGAAGGCATCCTTGAGCAGCTTGGCGTCGCTCTCACTGACGCCCTTCAGCGCGGCGACCGGCGCGGCGACGATCTCGGTCAGGGACTTGTCCTGGTAGGCCTTGTCGACCAGCGTGGTCAGGTCAGCGGTGACCGGCATCCTGTTTGTTCTCCTTACTCGGTGGGGGTATGACCCGGCCCACGGCGGGCCGAGCCGACGAGTCCAGCTGTCTGCAGCACTGACTCGGGGGTACGCGGGCCGGCGGCTACTCCTCGGACTCTTCTTCCTCGGGTTCGTCTTCCTCGTCGTCGCCGCCGATGACGTCGAAGACCTCCTCGGCGACCATGCCGGCGGCGAAACCGGCAACGGCGCCGCCGGCCGCACCGGCGAGTACGCCACCCATCCCCGAGCCGCGGTCCTCGTGTCCACCGTGGTACCCGCCATGGGCGTGACCACCCCCGTAGCCGCCGAGCAGCGCGTGTCGCTGCTCCAGCGACTGCCGCAGCCAGGAGTCGACCAGGCTGATCCAGTCGATGCTCTCGGCGGCCGCGTGCTCGATCCGGTAGTGGCCGTACGCGTCGTGGCCGGGGGTGAACAACCCGGACTTCTTGTCGAACTCCAGGACCACGGTCACTCCGTACGGGTCGGCGACGAACGTCAGCTCAACCTGGCTGACCCCCGGGTACTGCGGTGCCGACGCGTACTCGATCTCCTGGTAGAACGGCATGGTCTGGGGCAGGCCGGCCAGCTGGCCGTGTTCCAGGTCGGCACCGGTGAACGGCAGTCCGAGCGCAGCGAACGCCTCCAGGATCCGCTCCTGCACCGGCAGCGGATAGACGTGCACGTCGTCGAGGTCACCCGGGTCGATGGCACCGCGGACCCAGATCTTGGTACGCAGGCCCATGGTCATGCCGGGCAGCCGCTGACCGTACATGTC
Organism: Micromonospora sp. ABR4_055; assembly: GCF_056160425.1. Classification (NCBI taxonomy): domain Bacteria; kingdom Bacillati; phylum Actinomycetota; class Actinomycetes; order Micromonosporales; family Micromonosporaceae; genus Micromonospora; species Micromonospora sp. ABR4_055. The sequence goes on along the minus strand of NZ_JBSWXD010000078.1, from coordinate 23,736 downwards.
GGTGACCGGCGTCTCCCACGGCACGTCGATCTCGAACGGCAGCGACAACTGCTGCCCGGCGGCAAGACGCAGCTCGCCGCAGACCGGAACCCGATGGAACTCGACCGTACCGTCGTACTCCTCGTCGTCGGTCTCCATCTCGACCCGGGTGACCAGCGCGACGGTGATCTGGTCGATCTCCACCTCGTGGTCGCCGCCGGTGATGTCGACCTGGCCGGCCAGGGTCAGGCCGGGGCGGGTGCTGGCGTTGGACAGGACGGTGTCGACAGTCGGTCCACCGACTCCGAAGGCTCGGAGCATCCGTTTGAAGACCACGTGGCTATCTCTCCCTGGCGGTACGCTGGCGCGATCCCCGGACGCGCCGCTCGTTGCCGCACAACATGATCAGATGTGTCTATTTTGGAACCGGGGTTGCCGAAGATGCTAGCTGGGCAGCCTGAGAGGTTGCTGAACAGCAGATATCAGGTACGCAAAGTAATTGTATGAGTACTTCTCGCTACTGTTCTCAGTGAACTCGCAGGTTGGCGCAGCGTCCGCCTGTCTATGCTGATGAGCATGTCCACCACCAGCGACCCTCCCAGTCCCGGCCGCCCCGTCACCGTCGAAGGAGTGACCGGGCGGTGATGGAGTGGGCGCTGCTGGGCGCCGCGGTGCTGCTGGTCGCCGCCAACGCCGTGTTCGTCGCCGCCGAGTTCGCCTTCGTGACGGTCGACCGGGCGACCGTGGAGCGGCAGGCCGCCGCCGGTGACCGCCGCTCGGCGGGCCTGCTGCGCGGCCTGCGGACGCTGTCCACCCAGCTGTCCGGCGCCCAGCTCGGCATCACCGTGACCAGCCTGGTCGTCGGCTTCCTCGCCGAGCCGTCACTGGCCACCCTGCTACGCGGCCCGCTCGGGCTCACCGGCCTGCCGGACGGCGCGACCACCGCACTTGCGCTGACGCTGGCGCTGGTCCTGGCCACCGGTTTCCAGATGACCTTCGGCGAGCTGGTGCCGAAGAACTGGGCAATCGCCGAACCGCTGCGGGTCGGCCGGGCGGTCGCCGGCGCGCAGCGCGGCTTCACCGCCGCCACCGGGCCCCTGATCCGGTTCCTCAATGGTACGGCCAACCGGATCCTGCGGGCCTTCGGCATCGAGCCAACCGAGGAACTGGCGTCCGCCCGTACGCCTCAGGAGCTGGCGTCGCTGGTCAGCCGATCCGGCGAGGAAGGGACCCTGGATGCGGAGACCGCCGAGCTGGTCTCCCGGTCGATCGACTTCGGCGAGCGGACCGCCGCCGACGTGATGACCCCCCGGCCCCGGGTCCGGTTCGTCACCGCCGACGCACCGGTGGCCGAGGTGCTGCGGCTGGCCGCCGCCACCGGACACGCCCGCTTCCCGGTCACCGGCACCGGAGTCGACGAGGTGCTCGGCGCCGTCCATTTCAAGCATGCCCTCGCCGTACCGGCCGGGGAGCGCGACGACCGGCCCGTGCGGTCCGTGATGGTCGAGCTGCCCGAGGTCCCGGAGACCGCCGAGCTGGACCCGCTGCTCGGCACGCTGCGCAGCCGGGGACTGCAGATGGCGGTGGTGGTCGACGAGTACGGCGGCACCGCCGGCATCGTCACCCTGGAGGACCTGGTCGAGGAGATCGTCGGGGAGATCGCCGACGAGCAGGACCGGCCGACCGGCCGGCACCAGCGTGCCGCCGACGGTTCGTGGCAGCTCTCCGGACTGCTGCGGCCCGACGAGGCGGCCCGGCTGACCGGCCTCGACCTGCCGGAGGGCCGGATCTCCGACACCCTCGGTGGGGTGATCATTGAGGGGCTCGGTGGGCTGCCCGGGGTTGTTGACACTTTCGCGGCCGCCGCCGACGCCCGCCAACACCCGGACCCGGACGGGCTGCCCACGTCCGTACCGGTGGAACTGACCGTGACCAGGGTCGACGGCCGCCGCGCCGACCGGCTGCTGCTGCGCCGCGCCGACCCCACCGCGGCCGCCGGGTCTCCTGACGGACGCCGGAACGGCCACTCAGCCGGGCACCCGGAGGAGACCGCGTCATGAGTGACTGGTTGGCGATCCTCATCGGGGTGCTGCTGCTCGCCGGCAACGCGTTCTTCGTCGGTGCCGAGTTCGCACTGATCTCGGCCCGGCGGACGCAGATCGAGCCACGAGCCGCCGACGGGTCCCGGCTGGCCCGGGTCACCCTACGGGCCATGGAGAGCGTGTCACTGATGATGGCCGGTGCCCAGCTCGGCATCACCGTCTGTTCGCTCGGCCTGGGTGCCATCGGCGAGCCGGCCGTGGCGCACCTGATGGAGCCGGCCTTCGCCGCCGCCGGGGTGCCGGACGCGCTGGTGCACCCGATCGCGTTCGCCATCGCCCTGGCAATCGTGGTCTTCCTGCACATGGTGATTGGCGAGATGGTGCCGAAGAACATCGCCCTCGCCGGTCCGGAGCGGTCCGCGATGGTCCTGGGCCCGGTCCTGTACGGCGTCGTCACCGTGCTGCGGCCACTGATCTGGCTGCTCAACCAGCTCGCCAACATCGTCCTGCGCCTGCTGCGGGTGCAGCCGAAGGACGAGGTGACCTCCACCTTCACCCGGGAGGAGGTCTCCGGCTTCATCGCCCAGTCCCGCCGTGAGGGCCTGATCGACGAGCACGAGCACCGGCTGCTGACCGGGGCGCTGGCGTTCAGCGACCAGCCGACCGCCCGGGTGGCGATCCCGCTGGATTCGCTGGTCACGGTCTCCGCCACCAGCACGCCGGTCGAGCTGGAGAAGCGCTGCGCCGACACCGGCTACTCCCGCTTCCCGGTCGTCGACGGCGCCGCACAGGTCACCGGCTACCTGCACGTCAAGGACGTGCTCGGGGCCTCGGCGCAGGACCGGGACCGGGCGGTCGACTCCCGGCTGATCCGGCCACTGGTCACGGTTCGGGCCACCCAGCCGATGCGGGACACCCTGACGGTCATGCAGCAACGGGGCGCCCACCTGGCCCGGGTGGTGGACGCCGACGGCCGGTTGACCGGCCTGGCCGCGTTGGAGGACGTGATCGAGGAGCTGGTCGGTGAGGTCCGCGACGCCGCCCAGGCCGCCAGCCGCTAAACGCCGCACAGGCCGCCAGCCACTAAGCGGGCGGAGCAAGCTGCGGTGGCCCGTCGGTGGGCTGGTCGAGCGACTGGCGGGCGAGCAGCGTCGCGCCGGCCACCGCCGCCGGCATGACCAGTACCGCGCCGAACGGGATCAGGCAGCAGCAGAAGACCGCCACCCCGAAGCCGAGCGCCTTCGGCCGGTTGGTGCGCAGTGCCACCCGCCGGTCCGGCAGCCGCAGCCCACGGCGGTAGAACGCGGAACCGACCAGCTCAAGTGCGAGCCGCCAGCCGCCGAACAGGGCGGCGACCACCGGCACCACGGTCTGCCCGACGACCGGGATGAACCCGCAGAGGAACAGCGGTATCCCGATGACGATGCCAAACGCGATCAGCCGGGCCGAGTCGAGCAGGCTGTGCCACAGCGACCGCCACCACGGTACGTCGACCCCGTTCGGCACCCCGCCATGCTGCTCCTCCACCCGTTCGGAAATCTTCTCGTAGAACGGATCCCCGATGAACAGGGTCACGGCGGTGAAGGTGAGTACACCGATCAGCCCACCGAGGGCCAGCAACGCGACGGCGACCGCACCGCGTACCGCGTCCCGGGTGCCCGCCGACCAGTCGTCGGCGAACGGGGTGAGCCAGCCGGCGACGTCGACCACGACGGCTGTCCAACCGACGAACGCGGCCACGAACAGCACCCCGGCGATCACCGCCGGGATCAGCCCGAGCAGCACCATCTTCGGGTTGCGGGCGTAGGTGCCGAAGCCCCGCAGGTACAGCCGGACACCGTCGAGGAAGGCGCGGATCATCTCAGCCGGCCAGGCGCAGCCGTACCCGGCGGTTGGCCCGACCTTTGCTCTGCCACTCACGCAGGGTCGGGTCGTGCAGGTCGAGTCGGTCGGTACGGCCGTGACTGGTGACACCCACGGGTGGCAGGTTACCGCTGACCAGATGGAATCACCCAGCCAGCTGATTTGACGAGTGTCAAACTTGACCATCGTCGAAACAGCGGGCATCGTATGGTTGATTCGACGATCATCAAGACTGCAAACGCTCGCCAGCACGGAGGGATCCATGATCAACGAAGAGCAACCGGCCGTCGTCATCGGGGCCGGACCGGTCGGCCTGGCCGCCGCCGCCCACCTGCACGAACGCGGCCTGCCCTGGGTCCTGCTGGAGGCTGGTGGCAACGCTGGCGCGGCGGTCGGCAGGTGGGGGCACGTTCAGCTCTTCTCCCCCTGGCGTTACAACATCGACACCGCCGCCCGCCGGCTGCTCGACGCCGCCGGCTGGGCCGCCCCCGATCCCGAGCACCTGCCGACCGGCGCCGAGTTGGTCGGCGACTACCTCGAACCGCTGGCCAAGCTGCCCGACTTGGCCGGTCGGATCCGGTACGGCGCGCGGGTCGTCGCACTGGGCCGCACCGGCATCGACCGGGTCCGCACCGACGGCCGCGAGCAGGCACCGTTCGTGGTCCGGCTCGCCGACGGTACGGAGCTCAGCGCCGGTGCCGTCATCGACGCCTCCGGCACCTGGGGTACGCCGAACGTCCTGGGCGTCAACGGGCTGCCCGCCCACGGCGAGCCGCAGGCAGCCCACTTGATCAGCACCGCTCTGCCGGACGTGCTCGGTGCCCACCGGGCCGACCACACCGGCCGGCACACCGTGGTCGTCGGTGCCGGCCACTCCGCCGCCAACACCCTGCTGGCCCTCGCCGAGCTGGCTGCTCAGGAGCCGGGCACCCAGGTCAGCTGGGTCACCCGGGGCGCGACCATCGACCGGGCGTTGGGCGGCGGCGATGCCGACGCTCTGCCTGGCCGCGGCAAGTTGGGCACCGGACTGCGGTTGCTGCTCGACTCCGGCCGAGTCGAGCTGGTCAGCGGATTCGGCGTGCACACCGTACGCGCCACCGCCAGCGGCCGGGCCGAACTGATCGCAACCGACGGCCGGACGCTGGCCGCCGACCGGATCGTGTCGGCCACCGGGTTCCGCCCCGACCACCGGATCGCCGACGAGCTACGACTGGACCTGGACCCGGCGCTGGGCTGCGCCCGGATGCTGGCCCCGCTGATCGACCCGAACGAGCATTCCTGTGGCACCGTCCCGCCGCACGGGGTGGACGAGCTCACCCAGCCGGAGCCGGGGTACTACGTCGTCGGCATGAAAAGCTACGGCCGGGCACCGACGTTCCTGCTGGCCACCGGCTACGAGCAGGTCCGCTCGGTCACGGCGGCGCTGGCCGGTGACTGGACCGCCGCCCGGGACGTACAGCTGGATCTGCCGGAGACCGGCGTCTGCTCGGTGACGCCCAGCGACCCGTCCACCACGCCATCCGCAGCCTCCGCTTCCGGCGGCTGCTGCGGTTGACCGTCGTCGACCTGATCAGCGACGGGCGCCGTGGCGCCCGTCGCTGATCAGGTCGGCTCGTTGAGAAAGCCGGAGACCCGCTGCCGCAGATCGGTGCGCTGGTTCCAGAGCACACCGGGGCGGTCGTAGACGTGCAGGGCAGCGCCCGGGATGGCGGCGGCCAACCGCTCGGCGGTCTCGGCCGGGTGCAGGTCGTCGCCGACGCAGCCGATCACCAGGACCCGGGCGGTGACCGCGGCGAGCGCCGCCGGGTCGGGCACCGGCACTGCGTCGGCCAGGTCGACCAGTTCGGCTGCGAGGCCGTCGCGCAGCAGCTGGTCGATCCTGGTACGCAGGTACGCCCACGCGGCCGGGGTGTTGCGTACCGGCACCGGGGTCTCCGCCGCGATCAGCTCCGCCACCCCGGAGACGTCGCTGTCGTTGACCGCGGTGACCAGTTCGGCGACCCGCTGGCGGGCCGAGGTCGGCCGGGCCGTGTCGAAGGCCGACGGTAGGAAGAACACCGCCCGGTCGAACCGCTGCGGGCTGTCGATCAGCAACCGGGCCAACGCCCCGGCACCGAGGCTCATCCCGACCGCCCGGCCGGCACCGGTCAGATCGGCCACGGCTCGCAGGTCCCGGGCCAGATCGGGGTAGCCCCACGGGCCGGCCGGCGCGGCGGACCGGCCGTGCCCCCGGAACTGGAAGAACACCTTGCGCCCGACGACTCCGCTGCCCAACGGCCGGGTGGTGGCGATCCCGTGCGCTATACCGTGTGCGAAGACGGTGGTCGGCTCACCGGACCCGGTGACCAGCCGTTCCAGCTCCACGCCGTGCGGCGTGGTGATCACTTCGGTCTCCGGCTCAGGCAGCGCGGGTCGGCCGGTACGGGGACCGGACGGGCCGGGCCCGTAGGTCCGCGGCCCGCCGTCCGGCGGCGGTGGCCAACGGAAATCTCTCACCAGGAGCCTCGGCCGTCGGCGATGTCCCGCAGCCCGACCCGCACGTCGAGCAGGTAGATCAGCCCGGCGGCAATGCCGATCAGGCCGAACAGGCTGACCTGGAACAGCAGGGTGAGCAGCAGGCAGACGCCGAGGATGGCCAGCCACGCGCCTTTCGGCAGGGTGCCGATCGCCGGGAACGCCTCGCCTTTCTGGGTGACGCAGTGCACCAGCGCGACCGCCTGCACGACGAGGGCGAACACGAACAGCGCCAGGTCGAGGATGTACCGGACGTCGGCATAGAACAGCGGCGCGGCAGAGTCCATGCCCAAAGCTTATGCCGCGGGCCCCGGACGGGTGCCACCTGCATCCGGGGCCCGCGGATCACCCGGACCCGCCGGAACTACTCGGCCTTGGCCTGGGTGGGCTTGGCCGGCTCGGTCGAGTCGGCTTCCGGTGCCGCGGTGACCTGGGCTGGAGCCTCGGTGGTCGCCATGTCGGCATTGACGGTGTCGGCGGCCCGGACCACCCCGGTGCCGACGACCCGCTCGCCGTGCGCCACCAGCGTGCCGTAGATCGCCACGGCCCGCTGCCCGGCCGACTGGGCACCGGCGAGCACCGCGTCGCGGTTGCGCACCGCGATCGCCCGCAGGCGCTCCAGGTCGGCACCGGTGTTGGCCCGCTCACGCAGCTCGGCCGTGCCCTGGGCGGCCTTCTCCCGCAGGCCGACGGTGCCGAGGGTGGCCTTGCCGGTCAGCTGGGTGACGGCCACCGGTAGCTTGCGCAGCTGCTGGTAGGCCAGGTCACCGGCGCCGGCGACGGCGTACAGAGGTGCTGGGATCCGCTTGGTCTTCGGCTGGCTCATCGTTGCTCCTCCTCGGCCGCTGCGGCGGCCTGCTCGGTTTCCCCGGCCCGGGGCGTACGACGCCGGGGGGTGGTCTTCTGCCGGGAAGTGGTCCTGGTCGGCGCGGTCGGCGGCGGGTCCTCGCCCGCCGGGCCAGGTGCGGCCCCGGCCTCGGTGACGGCGACCGACTGCAGGGTCTGCTCCTCAACTTCTTCGGCGGCTTCGGCGGCGGTAGCTGTGTCCGCGTCGGTGTCCGGTCCGGCGTGCCGGGCGTTCTCCCGGCGGAACGTCTCGTAGATCTGGCTCAGCGACTGCTTCTGCGCCATGGTGAGGTCGGGGTCCGAAGCGATCGCGGCAAGCACGCCCTGGCCGTCCTTGTCGTCGAGCAGCCCGGCCCGCAGGTACATCACCGGCGTGGAGACCCGCAGCGCGCTGGCCAACTGCTGGAGCACCTCCGCGCTCGGTTTGCGCAGGCCGCGCTCCACCTGACTGAGGTACGGGTTGCTGACGCCGGCCTGCTCGGCGAGCTGCCGCAGCGAGATGCGGGCGTTGTGCCGCAGGTCCCGGATGAAGCCCCCGATGTCGCGGGGCAGGTCCTTCGGTGTGGCCATGTCTCGACGGTAGCCCCGATCTGCTTGCAACTGCTAGCGAAACGCTAACGAAAGTTAGCGGAGTCACCCGGAAGAACCGTCGCAGGAGCAGCCGAGAAAGTCGTTGGCGGCCACCCGCCCCGTGTCGCTAGGCTGCCCGCCGATGACGACGATCCGGGTAAGCAACGCAACGATCAGCTACGACGACGTCGGCACCGGGCCACCCGTACTGCTGATCCACGCCGGCATCGCCGACCGCCGGATGTGGCGGGCGCAGGTCGCCGCGCTTCGTGACCGGCACCGGGTGATCGCCATGGATCTGCGCGGGTACGGCGAGTCCGACCTGCCGGCCACCGCGTTCGCCCACCACGACGACGTGATCGGCCTGTTGGACGCGCTCGGAGTCGCCCGCGCCGCGCTGGTCGGCTGTTCGTTCGGCGGCGCGGTCGCCATCGACGTCGCCATCGCCCACCCCGACCAGGTCACCGCCCTCGCCCTGTTCGGGTCCGCCCTGGGCGGCCACGACTGGTCCGACGCCACCGAACAGCTCTGGGACGACCTGGTCGGCGCGGTGGACCCGGAGGATCTGGACGCGATGGCCGACGCCGAGGTGCGGTTCTGGGTCGTCGGCCCGCACCGGCAGCCCGCCGACGTCGACCCGGAGCTGATCGCCTTCGCCCGCGAAATGGACCGTCGGGCGCTCGCCGCCGAAGCCGCGCTCGGCGACGTCACCCACCGCGAACTCGATCCACCGGCGGCCCGCCGGCTCGGTGAGATCGGCGTGCCGGTGCTGGTCGGCGCCGGTGCGCTCGACGTGCCGGACATCCTTGCCCTGGCCGACCTGATCAGCACCGGCATCCCGACCGCCCAGCGGCTGCCGGACGTGCCCGACGCGGCCCACCTGCTGCCGCTGGAGTGCCCCGGGCCGGTCGACGCCGCGCTGCGCGAGTTCCTCGCCGACACCGTGCGATAGCCGATCACCGTACGATAGCCAACTCGTCCGCCGGCCAGTCTCGTCAGGAGGGCCGGCACAGGGCGCGCAGCGTGCCGACCGGCTGGCCGCCACCGAGCACCGGCGGCTCACCGAGTTCGGCCAGAGCCGTCGGATCCAGGCCTTCGGCGTCGGCGCCAGTGCCGACGCCGAGCCGACGCAGCGCGGCGACCACCGGCGGCACCGTCGCCCGCTGCGCGCCGTCGTCGATCTTCACCGCGATCGCCCCGACGCCGGGCACCGCCACCGCCAGCACACCCTCCGCACCGACCTTGGCCAGCAGCCCGGGCACGGCCCGCATCAGTCGGGTGTCGGCCCGTCCGGTGCCGGCCACCAGCTCCGGGTACGCCCGCATCGCGTCCGCCACGGTCCGCTCCACCGACCCGGCGAGGCCGTGCACCAGCCGCAGGAACGCCCGCGCCACCGCGGTCAGCGACAGCGCCAGCACCGGCGCGCCGCAGCCGTCCACCCCGACGGCGGCGGCCGGCTCACCGGCGTACTCCTCGACGGCGGCCCGGATCCGTTCCTGCAACGGATGCTCCGGATGCCAGTACTCCTCCACCGGCCAACCGGCCGCCCGGCAGGTCAGCAGCATCCCGGCGTGCTTGCCGGAGCAGTTCATCTGCAGCCGACTCGGCCCGCCACCGGCTCGCAGCACGTCGGCTGCGGCGGCCGCGCCGACCGGCAGCTCCGGCGGGCAGCGCAGCGCCGCCTCGGTGAGCCCGGCGGTACGCAGCAGCGCGGCCACCCGGGCCAGGTGGAAGTCTTCGCCACTGTGGCTGGCACAGACCAGCGCCAGGTCGGCTGGATCGGCCAGCCGCAGCCCTGCCCACAGCATGCCGATCGCCTGCAACGGCTTGTTCGCCGACCGGGGGAACACCGGCGACTCCACGTCGCCGAACCGCTCCCGCAGTCCGCCGTCAGCGGCCAGCACCACCAGTGAGCCGTGATGCCGGCTCTCCACGAAACCGGAGCGGGCCATCTCGACCAGCGGCACCCCGCCGGCGTACCTGGTCAACTCTGCGACATCCCGGCTCAGGGCTCGATCGCGGCGGTGAACTCACCGGCACGCAGATCGGCGTCGTCCGGCACGTTGCGTTTCACCACCGCCAGAGCGACCATGCCGAGCTCGTGGTGGCGCAGCGCGGTGCCGACGAAGCCGACCGTCCGGCCCTCCAGGGTCAGCGGGGTGCCGGCGTCCGGCGGGGTATCGCTGGTCACCCCGTCGAGGTGCAGCAGCACCAGCCGGCGCGGTGGCCGGCCCAGGTTGTGCACCCGGGCCACCGTCTCCTGCCCCCGGTAGCAGCCCTTGTCGAGGTGGACCGCCGGTCCGAGCAGGCCGACCTCCGCGGGGATCGCCCGGTGGTCGGTCTCCAGACCGACCCGGGGGGTACGCGAGGCGACCCGCATTGCCTCGTACGCCCACAGCCCGGCCGGGGCTGCACCGGCCGCACTCGCCTCGGCCACCAGTTGTGCCGTCGCGGCCCGGGGTACCAGCAGGTCGACGCCGAGTGGCACCCGGCGGGCCCAGCCACCCCGGTACGGCCCGTCGGTCGGCAGCGCGGCCACCGGGTAGAGCACGGTGGGCCGGTCGGGGATCGACCCGGCGGCGAACTTCGACGCGGGCACCGGCAGCAGGTCCGGGTCGGCCAGCCCGGTCACGCCCAGCGCCGCCGCCGCGTCGACCGCGGCCGGGCCGACCAGCGACAGCACCGCCCAGTCGGCGGTCACCTCCGCTGGGTCGACCTGGGTGAAGAACCGCATTTTCAGCAGGTACGTCAGCAGCTCGCCGGCCATCTGCGGCTCGGTGTCCAGCCAGGTGGTGGTGCCGTCCTCGGCGACCATCGCGTGCTGCTCCACGTGGCCGTGTGGGGAGAGCACCAGCAGCTCGGTGCCCTGACCGGCGCGCAGCGTCGCCAGATGCTGGGTGGTCAGGGTGTGCAGCCAGCCGATCCGTTCGGCCCCGGGCACCGCCAGCACTCCCCGGTTGCTCCGGTCGACCAGGCCGACCTCGGTGGCGAGCCGGCGCTGCTCGCGCATCGGGTCGCCGTAGTGGGCGGCGACCCCGGCGTCGGGGGATCCGGTGGCCACGTCGGCGATGTCCACCGCGCCGGGTATGTCGATCACTGTCTTCCTCCGCACCGCTCGCAGGTGCCGAACAACGCCATGTGGCCGATGTCCACCTGGAAGCCGCGCTGTTCGGCGAGCGCGGTGATCAGCGGCTCGGCCAGCGCCGGGTCCATCTCCGAGACCGACTTGCAGGACCGGCAGACCAGGTGGACGTGCTGGTCCTCGCCGACGGAGTGGAACGTCGGCGAACCGTGCGACAGGTGGGTGTGGGTGACCAGGCCCAGCTCTTCGAACAGCTCCAGAGTGCGGTAGATGGTGGTGATGTTGACCCCGGCGGCGACCTCGCGCACCGCGTTGAGCACCTGCTCCGGGGTGGCGTGTCCCAACTCGTGCACCGCTTCCAGGATCAGCTGACGCTGCGCGGTCAGCCGTAGCCCGCGCGAGCGCAGCATTTCTGCCAGGGAAGATTCAGCCACCGTCGCCATCCTATCGCCGCCGTCTCCGTGGCCGACCTGTCTCCGTGACCGACCTGTCTCCGGAGCCGATCTGGATCAGCCGCCGACCCGGATCAGCCGGGCGGACAGGTGCGGGGACAGCGGCTGACCGACGGCGGCCATTTCCTGGGCGTACAGCAGCGCCCCCTCCACGATGCCGAACAGCCGGTGGCCACCGGTGACCTCCTTGGCGGTACCGGTACGCACCACAGCGTCGGTGGCCAACTCGACCCGCACCCCGGTGACCCGACCCAGGTAGAGCTCCATCACCCCGGTCGGGGTCATCATCGTCGCCTCCAGCTCACCGGTGGCCCGGCCGTCGGCGTCGGTCACCGCCCGCCACCAGCCGAGTTCACGGCCGGCCGGGCGCACCGGGCGGGACTGCTCGTCGAGCAGCCAGGCCCGCGACTCGTACCGCAGGAACGGCCGGCCGTCGTGGCTGATCTGGATCTCCTGCGCGTAGTCGAAGTCCTCAATCGTCGGGTAGCCGCCGCGCCCCCGCCCACGCCACACCCCGATGTACGGCAGCAGCGCGTTCAACGCCGGGTGCAGCTTCGGGCCGACCCGCAGGTCGTGGCTCTCCTCGAACGGGTACGGGTCGACCGGCGGGGCGTCCAGCCATGGCGGCCGGACCGGGTTCTCCTCGGTGCTCGGCTGTCCCGCTCCGGACGCGCTGCTCGCGCTCATCGATCCTCCGCTTTCTCACCAGCGTCCACGGCAGATGCGGACCGCGAGGTAGACCAGGCCACCGGCGAGCGCGCCGAAGCCTGCCACCAGCAGGCTGACGAACCCGATCTCGGTAACCATGACAAGGCCATCCTATGCTGGCCGCATGGCTCGCACTCTCGTCGTGAAGGCGACCGCCGGCTCGGACGAGCCGGAGCGGTGCGCCCAGGCGTTCACCGTAGCGGGCACCGCCGCCGCGGCCGGCGTCGAGGTCTCCCTCTGGCTGACCGGTGAGTCGGCGTGGCTCGGGCTGCCCGGCCGGGCAGCCGAGTTCGACCTGCCGCATTCGGCTCCGCTGCCCGACCTGCTGGACGCGGTGCTGGCCGGTGGTGGTCGGGTGACGGTCTGTACGCAGTGCGCGGCCCGCCGTGGGTTCGGCCCGGACGATGTGCTGCCGGGGGTACGGATCGCCGGGGCGGCGGTCTTTGTCGAAGAGATCATGGCCGACGGCGTCCAGGCCCTCGTCTACTGACCGGGTGTCTAGCGGCCGGGTCGGCAGCCGACGACGGATCAGCGGTTGGACGACGGGATCAGCAGGTGAAGTCGGTGGCGGCGATCCAGACGTCGTCGCCGTCGAGCCGCACCACGGTGCCCTTGCTGCCGTACCGGTGGATGAACAGCGGTGCCTGATCGGAGACCACGGTGGCGCGCGGCATGGTGAAGCCGAGCGACGCCCACTCGTCGGACTCCGCGGTGCTGGCCGCAGTCAGCGCGTAGCTGCTGAGCTGTCCGTCTCCGTCGGGACAGGGCAGTTCCACCGACGATGCGGCCCGTACGTCGGCCACCCCGAAGGCGCCCGTCAGCACTTCGGCGTGGCTGCGCGGGGTCGGGCCGACGATGGCGCCCGGCCGGGGGTCGGCGGGCGCGGGCCGGGACCCGTCGGAGGCCGGTCGGCAGCCGGTGCTGATCCGCAACTGCACCACGCCGGCGCGGATCAGTTCGCCGCGGACCGCGACGAAATCACCGGCGTCGGCACCTAGCCGCGACCGGCCGGTGGCGGCGTCGTGCCGGGCTATCGCGGCGTAGCTGGCCGGGAGCCGGTGGGCGATCCGGTCGAGCAACGCCGGGCCGGAGTCGGGCGCCGTGTAGGCGGTGAGCACCCGGGTCAGTTCGGCGCCGGGGCGCATCGGCGTGATCCGGCAGCCGGCGCTGATCTGTTCCTCGGCCAGCACCACCACGCCGGCGTCGCCGACCGCAGCGGTCAGGTCGATCGCCGCCCGGTCGGCGACTGGCCGCGCCTGTCCAATGTCGCGCTGCTCGCGGACGGTCGGGCTGTCGTCCCGCTGGGACTGCACGGCCAGGCCGAACAGCAGCACGCTCCAGGCGACTGCGGCGGCCGCCAGCGACCACCGCCACCACCGACGCACCGGGCCCTGACCAGCGGCGCTCGGCGGCATGGCGGCAGATGACGGCACCTCAGCAGATGACGGTCCCGACGACGACGGCGGCGGGGCTGCTGCTGCCGGGTGTGCCGGCGGGACGGCCGGGGTCGCGGGCGGGTCGTCAGTCACCCGGCCATGGTGCCAGGTACCGGCCAGGGCGGCCGGCCCGGCAGCCGTCAGCAGCCGACCTCGACCGGCCTGCCGATCCGCTGCTCCGGCAGCTCCCGATCCGACCCGTCCCAGCCGGGCTCGTCCGGTACCGCATCCTCGTGGACCAGTTCGTCGCGAGCCGCCACGTCGTCACGGACCGCCACATAGTCACGGACCGCGCCGTCGCCGGCCACGTCGTCCCGCTGGTACCCGACCCGGTCCGGTCCCGTCGCCGCCAGAGCGCCGAAGTTGTCCGGCGCGCTCGACGCGAGCCGGTAGCCGACGCCCCGTACGGTCTGGATCTCCAGGCCGCCGCCGGCGCCGCGCAACTTGCGGCGCAGCCGTTTCACGGCCGAGTGCAGGATGGCCGTGTCGCCGAGATAGGCCCCGCCCCAGACCGAGCCGAAGAGCCGTTCGTAGGTCCAGACCACCACCGGTGGGGTGGCCAGCCGGGCCAGCAACTCCCGCTCCAGCCGGGTCAGCGCCAACGGCTCACCCCGCCAGGTGACGAGATGGCCGGGCACGTCGACGACGAGGTCGCCGAGCACGACCGGCGCCGCCGGTTCCGGTTCTTCCGCCGGTACGGGCGGAAACAGCATCGCCCGTAACTCGGCCAGATCAGTACAGATGACTACCGTGCCGCAGTCGTCGAGGCGTCTCACGACGCGCTCACGGACGGCTACGTCAGCGGTGACACACACGACCAGTGGCACCTCACCGTTGACCACCGCGCGCTCCTCCCCAGGTTGCTGCGTGTCATCAGACAACGCCGTTTAGTCGCCGGAGTCAACAGCGACAGTCACCGATACCACCGCGGCCCGACGCTCGACCACATGTTGCCCGGGTACTGCCTGAAAACTGCCCAACAGACCCCATTGATCACCAACGTCGCCCACTAAAGCATGACTCGTAGCCGCCGTGCGAAAACTATCCGTAGAGCACTGCCCGCACGCGACTTGGGCGGATTTCGGGCTTTCCGGTCCGCTGATCCCGCGGTCCGGCGAGTACGGACCGCCTACGAGCATGGGGGGACCGCGTGGTCGACCTGCCCCGCCGCCGAACCGGACGACACCATAGTGACCGCAGCACCGCCCGCCGCCGCGTCCACGGCGGCCAGGGCCGGCTGCTGCACCGGATATTCACCGCCGGGCTGATCACCCTGCTCGCGGTGACCGCCCAACCCGCCGCCGCGACCGCCGCACCCGGTGCCGGCCCGGCCGACGGGTCGGCCACCGCGCCGATCAGCGCCGAGCTCGCCGCCGAACTGGACCGCGACGGCACCATCGACTTCATGGTCTACCTGCGCGACCGCGCCGACCTGTCCGGTGCGGCCGACGCCGCCAGCGCCGGGCTGCCGACCGGTGACCGGCGCGCCGACGCCCGGGCCGAGGCCGTACACCACGAGCTGACCACCACCGCCCGGCGCAGCCAGCAGAGCCTGCGCAAACTGCTCGACGGGCGGAAGGCTGACTACACTGCGTACTGGATCGCCAACGCGGTCCGGGTCACCGGCGACCGGGACCTGGCCGACCGGATCGCCGCCCTGCCCGAGGTGCAGCAGCTCGAACCAGCTCGCAGCTACCCGCTGCTCACCCCGGAACCAGCCGAACCGGTGCCGCCGGTCGGCGACGACGCCGGCACCACCGCCGTCGAGTGGAACATCGACGACGTCCGGGCGCCACAGGTCTGGTCCGAATTCGGCACCAGCGGCGACGGGATCGTCGTGGCCACCATCGACAGCGGCGTCGAGTTCGACCACCCGGCCCTGGCCGCCAGCTACCGGGGAGCCGGCGCCGGCGGCTACGACCACGACTACAACTGGTTCGACCCGACCGGCATCTGCCCGACCGGGACCCCCTGTGACAACAACGGTCACGGCACCCACGTCACCGGCACCATGACCGGCGACGACGGCGGCGACAACCAGACCGGGGTGGCACCCGGTGCCCGCTGGATCGCTGCCAAGGGCTGCGAGGTCACCAACTGCTCCGACGCGTCGCTGCTGGCCGCCGGCCAGTGGGTGCTCGCCCCGACCGACACCTCGGGCGCGAACCCCCGGCCGGAGCTGCGCCCCGACGTGGTCAACAACTCGTGGGGCGGCGGACAGGCCGACCCGTGGTACCGGCAGACCGTCGACGCCTGGATCGCCGCCGGCATCTTCCCGGCCTTCGCCATCGGCAATGAGGGACCGGGCTGCGGCACCGCCAGCTCCCCCGGCGACTACCCGCAGGCGTACGCAACCGGCAACTACGACGTCAACCACCGGATCGCCGCCCGGTCCAGCCGGGGCGCCTCGTTGGTCGACGGATCGGTCAAGCCGAACATCGCCGCGCCCGGCACCGCGGTCCGCTCCAGCATCCCCGGTGGCGGGTACGCGGCGTACAGCGGCACCTCGATGGCCTCCCCGCACGTCGCCGCCACAGTCGCGCTGGCCTGGTCGGCGGCACCGACCCTGCACGGCGACATCGCCGCCACCCGGGCCCTGCTGGACGGCACCGCGATCGACACCGACGACACCAGCTGCGGCGGGACCGCAGCCAACAACAACAACTTCGGTGAGGGTCGGCTCGACGCGTACGCCGCCGTCGAGGCCGCCCCGCGCGGACCCGCCGGCCGGGTGACCGGCGTGGTCACCGGCGACGGCGACCCGCTGCCCGGGGCCACCGTCGCCGCCGGCGACCGCAGCGTCACCACCGGCACCGACGGCGGCTACTCGCTGACCCTGCCGACCGGTGAGTACACCGTCACCGCCAGCGCGTTCGGCTACCAGCCGGACAGCGCCACGGTCACGGTCGCCGAGGACGGCACCGTCGAGCAGGACTTCGACCTGGCCGCCACCACCCTGGTCACGCTCAGCGGCCGGGTCACCGACGCGGCCGGCCACGGCTGGCCGCTCTACGCCCGGGTCGAGGTCGACGGACGGCCGGAGACCGTCACCTACACCGACCCGGCGTCCGGCCGCTACACGCTGACCGTGCCCGGCGGCACCGCCGTGACGCTGGTCGCCACGGCGACGCTCGCCGGATACCAGCCGACCCGGGTGGAGGTGCCGGCCGGCGACACCGACCGCACCGTGCACCTGGCGGTGCCGGTCACCGCCGAGTGCGTGACCCCCGGGTACGTGGCCAGCTTCGGCGACCCGCTGCTCGCCGAGAGCTTCCCGACCGCCGACACCCCGGACGGCTGGTCGGTGGTCAACCGCACCGACGGCGGCGGTTGGGAGTTCTCCGACATCGGCTCGCGGGGCAACCTGACCGGCGGTGACGGCGGCTTCGCCAACATCGACAGTGACGCGCTCGGCGTCGGTGAGGTCCAGGACACCGACCTGGTCACCCCGATGCTGGACCTGTCCGGCGCGGACGCGCCCTACCTGCGGTTCGCCAGCGACTGGCGGGCGGTGGGGCTCAGCGACAGCGCCGAGATCGGTGTCTCGGTCGACGGCGGCGCCAGCTGGACCAACGTCTGGCGGTACACCACCAGCCGACGCGGGCCGCGCACCGAGGAGATCCCGCTGACCTCGGTGGCCGGTGCCGACGAAGTGCTGATCCGGTTCCGCTTCCAGGGCAGCTACGCCTGGTGGTGGCAGGTCGACGACGTCGAGGTGGTCGACCGCAGCTGCACTCCGCTGCCCGGTGGCCTGCTGGTCGGCAACACCACCGACCACAACACCGGGGCCGCGCTGAACGGCGTCACGGTGACCAGCGCCACCGACCCGACGGTACGGGCGGTCTCCGCTGCCACGCCGGACGACCCGGCCCTGCCCGACGGCTTCTACCAGCTCTTCTCTCCACTGGTCGGCGAGCAGGAGTTCACCGCGACGCGAGCGCCGTACCAGGTGCGGAGTCGGACGGTGACGGTGGTCGCCGACCGGGCCCGCCGGGCCGACTTCTCGGTCAAGGCCGGCCGGTTGGCGATCAGCCCGACCAGCCCGGTCGTGTCCCACCAGCCGTACGGCAGCACCCGCAAGGCCAAGGTGACGGTGACCAACACCGGCAGCGCGCCGGCCGAGGTCGAGATGCTGACCGGCGACGGTGGGTTCAGCCTGCTGGTCGGCGACGGTGCCCCGCTGGCCGAACACAAGGTCAAGGGAATCAGCAGGGCCTGGCAGGGTCCGGCGTACGGCGCCCCGGCCGGTGCCGCGCCGACCCGGATCACCGCCGCGACGGAGGCGGCCGGAGCCGCGGCCGGGACGGCCGCCGATGCCTGGACGCGGGCCCCGGACCACCCGACGGCGGTCTTCGACAACGCGGCCGCCACGCTCGACGGCAAGGTCTACTCGGTCGGCGGGGGCAGCACCACCGGCACCGAGCGGGACGCCTGGGTCTACGACCCGGTCACCGACGTCTGGAGCGCCCTGCCCGACCTGCCGACGGCCCGCAGCAAGCCGGTGCTCGCCGCGGCCGGCGGCAAGCTGTACCTGTTCGGCGGATGGGGTGCCGGTGGGACTCCGGTGGCGAGCGTCGACGTGTTCGACCCGGCGACCGGGACGTGGGCCACGCTGTCCGGGGTGACCAGCCCCGCGCCGCGGGCCGCGGCCGGGTCCGCCGTCATCGGCGGCACGATCTATCTGATCGGCGGCTGCATCGACGGCACCTGCACCGACTCGCGTACGGTGCTGGCGTTCGACACCGGCACCGGCACGTTCCGGTCCCGGGCCGACTATCCGGTTGCCGCGTCCTGGTTGGCCTGTGGCGGGATCGGTGAGCTGGCGTACTGCGCCGGCGGCGCCGGCGCCGTCGAGTACCGGTCGACGTACGCCTACGACCCGGCCACCGACGCCTGGAGCCCGTTGCCGGACCTGCCGTTGGACCTGTGGGGCGGGCAGTACGCGGCGGCCGGTGGCCTGCTGGTGATCGCCGGCGGGGTGACCGGGGCGTCCACCACGGTGACGAACCGTACGGTCGGCTTCGACCCGGCCGCCGGGGTCTGGCGTGACCTGCCGAACACCGAGTTCGCCCGGTACCGGGGCGCCGGTGCCTGCGGGGCGTACAAGGTCGGCGGATCGCCGAGCTCGTTCGTCGGTTCGGCGCAGGTGGAGGTGCTCGCCGGGCTGGAGCTGTGCGACGCCGCGGCCGACCTGCCGTGGCTGGTCACCGACCCTGGCAGCTTCACCCTTGCCCCTGGTGCCTCCCGGACGGTCACCGTCACGCTGGCGGCGACCGCCGAGGCCGGCGTGGACCAGCCCGGCCGGTACGCGGCGACCCTCGGGTTGCGGTCCGACACCCCGTACCCGGTCGGCCAGGTGGACGTGCAGATGAACGTCTCGCCGCCGGCCTCCTGGGCGAAGGTACAGGGCACCGTCACCGGGGTCAGCTGCGCCGGGGTCGAGGTCGGAGTAGCCGGGGCGACGATCCGGCTGAACTCGCTGACCGATCCGGGCACCGGCTACACGCTGCGCACCGGTGCCGATGGCGGGTACGCGTACTGGCTGCCACGCGGGCAGTACGAGATCATCTCCGCGAAGGACGGCTGGGTGCCGCAGGCCCGGCAGGAACGGCTGCCGGCCGGGATCGTCACCACGGTCGACAGCGTGCTCGAACCGGTCGATCCCTGCCCGGCCCGCCTCGGCGGGATCTGACCCGGGTGACCGGGTCGACCGACGGCGTGTCTGACCGATGGTGAGAACGGGTGCCGGGCCAGCCCAGCTCTGGCCCGGCACCCGCCGGCGGTCAACCCGGAATCGTCACGGGTTGACCGGGCATCGCACCCAGTCCCGGCCCTTCACATACGACCACGAGCAGGTGTGCACGGCGTGGCCCTTGCGGTTCCGCAGGAATGCCTTGTCACCTTCGACATCCCACACGAAACCAGCCGTGTTCCAGTACACGGTCCGTGCGGTGTCGTCGCCGGCACCGGAACGCAGCCATACCCGGCCGCCTTTTCCAGGAATGACGACGTCGCCGAACCGGTAAGTCCGGCCATTCTTGTTGTGCACCGTGTAGCCCCGCAGGTTGACCGCTTCCTTACCCCGGTTGACCAGTTGCAGCCATTCCCGGTTGGCGAACGTCCCACTGCCGTCGTTGACGCCGTTCGGGTGGTACTGGACGCTGTGCACCCGCAGGCTGGGTGCAGCACTCGCAGGTGCGGCGATGGTCATCGAGGTGACCAGCCCGAGCATCGCCGCAGTCAGGACACCGACAGTCTTTCGCATGATTCCCCCATGGGATGAGCAATTTTCGCAGGCATCGGAAGAACCGAAACCCGATTCGCCGTACGCCCGCTACCGCCACGAAGAATTGTGGGTGACGGGCCGCCCAATTCACCAGAGAGTGACGTCATCAAGTCAGTTCGTACTGCCGCGCCGTCCCGTCGGGCGCTGGTGCCTTGTCGGTGTGGCCACCGGCCGGAGCGACCAGGGTGACGCCGTCGGTCGGCCGTTTCCGCTGTCCACAGGGCGACAGCGGGAACCGGCGACGGGTGATCCGCCGCCAATGTCGGTCACGAAGCCGACAGGCCGCCGCCCCGGGAAAACTCCGGGGCGGCGGCCTGTCGTCGGGTCGGGCCGGGCGTCAGCTGCCGACGGTCACCGAGACCTCGTTGACTCCCTGGGCGGCGGTCACCGGGGTGTCGCCGTTGCCGTGCCGGGACAGGGCCCGCAGGGTCCAGCTGCCCGGTGCGGCGAAGAACCGGAACTGGCCGGCCGGCGAGGTGACCACCTCGGCGGTGAACTCGCCGGTGGCGTCCAGCAGCCGCACGTACGCGCCGGCCACGGCCTCGCCGCCGGCCGACCGCACGGTCCCGGTGATCACGGTCTCCTTGGCCAGGTCGACGCTGGCCGGCAGCGGTGCCGCCTGGTCCGGGGCGGCGCAGCCCGCCGCGGTCGGGGCGTTCGGTGTGGTCGCAGCGGTCATCGTCACGCCTTTCCGGGCTCGTCGCCGAGCACAACCGGCACGCCGATCAGCGAGCCGTACTCGGTCCAGGACCCGTCGTAGTTCTTCACGTTGGAGTGCCCGAGCAGCTCCTTGAGCACGAACCAGGTGTGCGAGGAACGCTCGCCGATCCGGCAGTACGCGATGGTGTCCTTGCCGTCCTCGAGGCCGGCCTCGGCGTACAGGGCGCGCAGCTCGTCGTCGGACTTGAAGGTGCCGTCCTCGTTGGCCGCCTTGGACCACGGCACGTTGACCGCGGTCGGAATGTGCCCGGCCCGCTGCGCCTGCTCCTGCGGCAGGTGGGCGGGGGCGAGCAGCCGGCCGGCGAACTCGTCGGGCGAGCGGACGTCGACCAGGTTCTGGGTGCCGATCGCGGCCACCACCTCGTCACGGAATGCCCGGATGGAGCTGTCCGGCTCCTGGGCGACGTACTGGGTGGCCGGGCGGGCGACCACCTCGGTGGTCATCGGGCGGGCGTCCAGCTCCCACTTCTTGCGGCCGCCGTCGAGCAGCTTGACGTCGCGGTGGCCGTACAGCTTGAAGTACCAGTACGCGTACGCCGCGAACCAGTTGTTGTTGCCGCCGTAGAGGACCACGACGTCGTCGTTGCCGATGCCCCGCTCGGACAGCAGCGCCTCGAACTGCGACTTGTTGATGAAGTCGCGGCGTACCGGGTCCTGCAGGTCGGTCTTCCAGTCGATCTTGACCGCGCCGGCGATGTGCCCACCGTCGTACGCGGAGGTGTCCTCGTCGACCTCGACGAAGACGACGCCCGGGGCGTCGAGGTTCTTCTCGGCCCAGTCGGCCGAAACGAGTGCGGTGTCGCGACTCATCAGATCACTCCCTGGTTGGTCTCCCCCTGGCCCGGCGGGCCGCCGGTGCGGAGGAAGCGGATCGGTGGCGAGTCCACGCCGCAGGTGTCGCACCTGTGCGGGACCCTGGAGGACGGATCACGGACGTGCGACGGCGCCGCTGCCGGGCGATGGTGAGAATTCTTCGGCGCTGGTCACCGACCACAGAAAGGGTCGACGACAGCCCGCCGGGTCAGCCCGCCGTCAGAGGACCGGGCGACACAGGCAGGTGGCCACACGGCACAGGTCGACCGCGCGCCGCTTAGTGAGGAACTTCCCCATGGGGCCGAAGCTTACCAGCCTGTTTCCGGACGGTCACCGATCCGACCACGCAATGGGACATCCGGGCGCTGAGACCTGCGCCACCCTGCAGCCGGGTCCGCCACGCCGGTCCGCAACGCCGGTCCGCCGGAGATGGTCAGCCGAGTGCGCTCAGCGGCACGTCGGTGGCGGTGGCGGTGACGGCCAGGCCGGCCGGGGTCACGGCCACCTCCTGCAGGTCGAGCTGGAACGGCAGGGCGGGCAGCGGCACCGCGATGGACAATTGCTGGGCGTAGGCCTCAACGAACCCGCGGGCCGCCTCGTCGCCGGGCAGCCCTTCGGCGGCGAGTTCGTCGAAGCGCAGCAGCACCTCGCCCGGAGCGACCTCCAGGTCCGCGGTGCCGGTCAGGGTGACCTGCTGACCGAGGATGTCCACCGGGGCGGTGACGCCGAGCCGTCCATCCTGTTCGGACAACTCCACGCCGGGCTGGTCGATCAGCTGCACGATGCTGTCGTAGGAGACCGTGGCGGTCCCCTGCACGGTCTCCGCGATGACCTCACCCTGGCCGGTGCGCAGCGTCTCCAACGGCGCCTGTACGCCCCGCGCGTCGACGTCGAGGGTGGGCAGCCGCACGCTGTTGCCGTTGACCGCCGCCGACACGTCGCGCAGCACGATCGAGACTGACTGGTAGCGGCCGGTCGCGACCTGGCTGAGGAACGGGAACCCGCCGATCGAGACCTCCGGCTCGGAGGACTCGATGTTCTGACCGGCCACCTGCTGGCGGATCTGGTCGGCGACCGCCCGTTCGGCGTACGCGACGGCGACCCGGTCGGCGACGACCAGGACCAGCGCCAGGACGAGCAGCAGCACGGCGACGACGGTCAGTAGCCGGCGGGCTCGTCGGCCTGGTTGCCGCTGGGAACGCGACCGGTGGACCGGTTCCTCCTGGTACGCCGGATAGGTCGACACGGTGCCTCCTCGGCTGCGGACGGATGCGCCGTACCGTATCTACCCAACCTGAGTACGGCTCATCCGGCACCGGCCCGACCGGTCAGGTACCTCACCTGACCGACCCGGTGACCTGACCGACCCGGTGACTCAGTTGAAGATCAGCACACCGAGGGCGTAGGACAGCGGCGCGGCGAGGGCGAACCCGCCGAGCGGACCCTGCATGTGCCGGGCCACCCACATCGTCGGCGGATCCCCGGCCATCTGCCGGCTGGCCTCGGCGTAGCCGGTGGCGAGGTCGACCAGGACCGCCGCACTGGCGGCGACCAGGCCGACCAGGGCCGCAGTGACCGGGGTGAAGCCGACCACGTAGATGCCGAGCACTGCGCTGGCCAGCGTGCCCACCATGGCACCGAGCACCACGCCGGTGGCGCCCCGGGGCACCTGCGGGGCGAGCCGCGGCCGGGACACCACCGCGTCGGTGAGCCGGGCGGTCATCAGCGCGATGCCGGTGCCGGCCAGCGCCACCACGATGGTCTGGGTGCCACCGAGCTGCAGCCGGCTGAGCACGATCAGCGTGGCGAAGGCGACCACTCCGACGACGATCTGCAACGTGGCGCCGAGCGACTCGGTGACCCTGGTGCGGTCGGCCGGCCGGATCAGCTGGGCGAGGACCGCGACGACGAAGCCGCCTGCCGCCGCGTACCCGACCGGGGCCAGCGAGGCGACGGTCGGCAGCAACGCTCCGATGTCGGCGACGGCCGCGGCCAGCAGGCCCACCCCGCCGATGACCGGCATCGCCGGTGGCCGGATCGCCAACGTCCAGGAGATCACGAAGAGCAGTTGTACGCCGAAGACGACGATGGTGAACGGGGTCCGGGCCAGCCCTGGCCCGGCGGTCTGCCCACCGAAGATCAGCCCCAGGGCCAGCAGCACGGAGAACCCGGCCACGGTGAGCGAGATGGTCCGGCTGACCGGCACCGGCGCCGACGTGGACCGGCTGCTGACGGTTTCCTGCTCCCCGGTGCGGTCCGGCCGGTCCGCCGGCCGGCTGTCCGCCGCGCCCGACGGGCCGGTGGCCTCGCCACCCACAGCGGCCGCACCACCGGGAGCGGGCGCGTGACCCGGGGCCGGACCCAGACCCGGGGACTGGCTGTTATACAAACCCGACGCTGCCGAAAAGCTTATCCTGGTGTAGAT
>NZ_JBSWXD010000077.1:0-28888 GCF_056160425.1 Micromonospora sp. ABR4_055 | reverse complement strand
GTTGTGTGGAAACTCCATCCTATGGGAGGGCGGGCCGTCTCATTCATCGGGGGGTCCACTGTGGGTTACTGGACCCTGCTGAATAAGCCTCGCAGGTGTCTCACCATTAAATTCAGCTCTTCCGGCACGGGCACTGTTTGGACCACCGCGCCACTGCCCAGAAGTCAAGCTTTCTGAGCGATGTCGTACCTACATGATACAACTCGCCCATGACTCACCCTGAAGGCCTTCCATCCAGCGTTGCCAGCATCGCCGAGTACCTCGCCATGATGGCCAAGGGCTACGACAACCACTTGAAGTGGAACGAACAGGCCATGTTCAAGGCAGACCTCATGAACGCCCGTGACCGGTGGCGTGGGGTGGCACCTGAAGCCTTCGCGGCGAAGCTACGCCAAGAAGGCGTACGCGAGGAGGACATCCTCGAACTTGTCGACTGGCTCAAGAAGGCTCAGTCTGGTCGGCACCTTGTCCCGGAGCGCGCATACCGAGATCACATCTTCAGCCCACCGCCTGAAGCCCGAACCGGTAGGCCAGGGCGACACAGTCGGGATTGGTGACGCTCAAGGATGTTGGCCTCGGCTGGTCTGTGGCTCAATGCGGTGCGGGATCGATAGGTCAACCATCGGCACGTAGCAGGCGCGAAGGCGAACCATGGCCCGTCCTGCAGTTGACCCGTGTCGAAGTGACTGCGGTCGCGCGATTTCGCTGAGCCGGTTCAGGATGGCGATTGACCCACTACCCCACGTACTCATGCCGAGCGTCGCTCAGCAGTGGCTCGCGCCACGAACCGTCTGGGTGTCAAGCTGTGGAGATGGAGCTTGCCGCATGGCCTCCTTGACGATCGGACCGGCGGCTGCCGGTCCCTTTCCACCCTTCTCCCACACGGTTGCGGGCTGGGAGGTTGCACGCCGTGCCGCGATCGTCGTCGACGCACCAAAACCGCAACATCGAAGGGGCCGACGGCTGCGACCCGGCCGTAGCGTGGTGGCGTGCGAGATGGCGGCGTACCAGTCCTGCGCGCCCCCGTACGGCCAGCGCGGGTTGAGAGCGGTTGGATGCCCCGCGCGAGGCGGAACGCGCCTCAGGTCACGCCAGTTCGCGGGTCATGAACGCGCTGTTGGGATCATCGACGTAGGCGCCGAAGGGCGGGCAGGGGACGAAGCCCGCCTTTGCGTACAACGTCCTCGCCGGGACGAAGAAGTCCATGCTTCCGGTCTCCAGCGAGATGCGGCGGACGCCGCGTCGTCGCGCGTCCCCGATGAGGTGGTCGAGGACGCGCGCGGCGATGCCCTGGCCGCGTCGTCGCGGATCCGTCCGCATGCTTTTGATCTCCTCGTGCGCCGGCTCCACCTCGGCCAGGGCACCCGTGCCCACCAGCTCGCCACTCATCCGGGCGACCCACAGACGGACGCCCGGTGCCCGCAGCCCGGAAAGATCCAGCGCGTGTCGGCTCTCGGCAGGCGCCGTTGGCGCGAGTTCGTCGAGATGTGCCTGCAGGAAGACGCCGAGCTCCGGGTCAGCGAAGTCGGCGCGCTCGATAGTCAACCGCATGACGGAGATCTTGCCCGGCCGGTGCTGGTCACCCCACACCGAACCGGGCCAGTGGCTCGACCAGCTCGCGTTCCTCGTAGGACAGGTGGGACAGCAGGGTATCGGTGAGCAGGTCGACGGCGGTCTTGACGTCGCCGATCCGGTCCGGCTCGCTGACCAGGGCAACCAGCGCCCGGTCGACCCGTTCCAGCACGTCGTGGATGACGTGATGCTCCTCCGACAGCCGGTCGACCACCGGGGCGAGTCCCGGGTCGGCGCGGCGCAGCTGCGGCAGCATGCCGATGTCCTCGATGGTGTGGTGGGTGGTCACCACCCGGCAGTACGACTCGCAGTAGGCGCCGAGGGTCCAGTTGTTCTGCCGCATGGTCATCGTGTTGATGTGCGCCCGGGCACCGCCGGCGGTCATGGTGCCGGCTGCGACCTGGTCGATCAGGTCGCGCACGGTCCGCAGCTCCTCGCGCAGATGATCGTGTACGTCGATCAGGTGCTGCCCGGCGGTCCGCTGGGCGGGACTGTAGGTCAGCGTGGGGTCGGGTGGCGGGGCGGTCGGCCGGGTCGACTCGTCTCAGACGCGTTCAGCGCTGAGCCGTACCCCGTCGTCGGGGGTGGGGGTGATGCCGGCGGCGGCGGGGGCCGACGCGGCGGGAACCGAACCCGCTGCTGCGGCGCTGCGGCCGGCGGCGACCAGGTCGCGGACCGCCGGCACCACCTCGGCGGCGAACCGGCGGATCATGTCCGGGTCGTCGCTGGCCAGTAGGTAGCCGCTGAAGCCCTGCTCCAGGGTCAGTCCGGCGAGCTGCTCGGCCCAGTCGCCCGGTTTGCCGGTGAGGAATCCGTCGCCGCTGCCGAACGTACCGCTGATGTTGTAGAGCCGGCGGACCGCGGCCGGGTCCCGCCCCGCCTGCCGTGCCGCCGCGTCGATGGCCGCGTTCATCGCCGGTAGCTGCTCCGGCGGCGCGTACGGGCTGCTGGGCAGCCAACCGTCGGCGAGTCGACCGGTGACCCCGAGCATCCGCTTCTTGTACGCGCCCAGCCAGATGCCGATGGGGTGGGCGGGCGCCGGACCTGGATGCACACCCCATACCCGGTGATGCCGGCCGTCGACCTTGACGGTGCCGCCGCCGGCGTCCCAGACCGAGCGGATGATCTCGATGCCCTCCGCCAGCGCTTCGACGCTTTCGGCCGGGGTGAGCCGGCCGCCGCCCATCGCCGCGATCGCGTCCCAGAAGGCACCGGCCCCGAGGCCCAGCTCGACCCGGCCGCCGCTGAGCAGGTCGAGGCTGGCCGCGCTGCGGGCCAGCATCGCCGGCTGGCGCAGCGGCAGGTTGGCGACGTTCGGCGCGACCCGGACCCGGGTGGTGCGGGCGGCGATCACTGACAGCAGGGTCCAGGTGTCCAGGAACCGGGCCTGGTACGGGTGGTCCTGCACGGTCACCAGGTCGAGCCCGGCCTCCTCGGTCAACTGGGCCAGCGCCAGGGCCCGGTCGGCCTGCTCGGCGACCGGCGTGATGAAGGTGCCGAACAGCAGGTCGTGTCCGTAGTCAGCCATGTCGTTCGCTCCCCGCGACAGCAGTCATGCGTACGGGTCACAAGATAGTCTGCCGAACAGACGATCGGCACTGTGACCCTTCTGACGTGAGGATGGTCGGTCAGCGCAGACGAGCCTGCGATAAGCTCGGCCTATGCCTCGTCCCGGTCAACGCACGGATCCGGGTCCGGCCCGCGCCGCTGGCGGCGGCGACCTCGGCTGGGCGCTGGGCGTGGTCTTCCGGGCGTACGTCAAGAGCAGCAGCGCCGTGCTGCACGACCTGCCCGGCGGGCCGCGCGGCCATCAGGTGCTGGCGGCGGCGGTCGAGGCCACGCCGGAGAGTCAGATCTCGCTGGCCCGTCGGCTGGGCATCGACAAGACCGTGATGACCTACCTGATCGACGATCTGGAGCGCGCCGGGCTGCTCGAACGGCGGGCCAACCCGGACGACCGCCGGCACAAGACCATCGTCGCGACCGACCACGGGCACCAGGTCTGGTCGGCGACCCGGGAGCGGCTGGAGCAGGCCGAGGAGCATCTGCTCGGGTCGCTGCGGCCGACCGATCGCGAGGCACTGCGGTCGCTGCTGTTCCAGCTGGCCGACCAGGCACAGGCCGTCGATCCGGTCGTCGACACCTGCCAGATCGTGTCCGACATCGCCGCCGACAGCCAGCCGCACGAGCCAGCCGACAGCCAGCCGCACGAGCCAGCGGACGGCCAGCCGCACTGAGGTACAGCTCCAGCTCGGCCCACACCCGTCCGTCAGACCTGCGGCATGGCGGACGGAGGAGCCGATCGATGCGCCAGTCAGACACCAACCTGCTGCCGTTCTACCTGGTCGTCGACGTCTCGGTGTCGATGGCGGCGGACGGCAAGCTGGAAGCGGCGAACGAGATCGTGCCGGCGCTCGTCGACGCGCTGGCGCGGCACCCGGTCGTCGCGGCCCGGGTACGGTTCGGGCTGATCGATTTCTCCGACCACGCGGAGGTCCGGCTCCCGCTCGGTGACCTGCTTGCTCCCGGGCTGGTTTCGCCGGCCCTCACCGTACGCGGCGGCACCTGCTACGAGTCGGCGTTCACGGCCACGCGGGACGAGATCGAGTCGGACATGGCACGGTTCGCGGCCAGCGGAGAGACCACACACCGGCCCACCGTCTGGTTCATCAGCGATGGCCGGCCAACCGACTTGCGGTCCGCCTGGCAGGCGGCGTTCGCCGAGCTGACCTCGTCCAGCGCCCGCCCGAGCGTCGTCGCCTGCGGCGTGGACGAGGCGGATCCCCGGATCATCAGGTCGCTGGCCCATCCGGCGACCGGATCGGGACGGATGGCGTCGTACCTGATGGTGCCCGGCGCCGATCCGGCCCGGACGATCACCGGGATCGCACAGGTGCTCATCGCCAGCGTCGTCCGGTCCGGCTACCACCCGACCAGCGACGCCGGACCGGTCCTGCCCGACGGGCCGGATCTGCCGCCCGGGGTGCAGCGGCTCGACCCGACCGGCCCCGGGTGACGGTGGCCCCGACTGCGGGCGACGGCAGCCCGGCCCGACTCGGACCAGCTACGGTGATCTTGTTACGGTGATCTTGATTGTCGTCAGGCCGTCCGCTGAACGGCCAAGGTCGACTGTCCGTCAGGTTCATATATGATCAAAACTATTGACAATGTCCGAGGAGCACATCAATTCCGGAGCACGGGGCCAACGATCGCAGCGGAGGTCTCGATGATCGACGATCGATCCGGCGGACCGGTGCCCGATGACGGGCTACCAGCCGAAACCCGACAACGGATGATCGAATTACTCGCCGCCGAGTTCGGCGCGGCGTGGCAGGCCGCTGTGACCGGCGGTGCGGGCCCTGAAGAGTTGGCCGAGTACGTCGACGACCGCCGGCGTACCGTGGAATCGATTCCGGAGCCGGACGACCGCGACGATTGTCGTTAACCTGGACAACGCAGCGCAACGGCACACCATCGCTTCCGGCCGACCGGACCGGCATTTTCCGGTGACCACTGAGTCAGCATCGGCCACCGGATACGATGTGACACACGGCGACGGCTGACAGTCCCCATTACTCGCGCCACCATGGACACATGGCGACGGCGTACGCATCTGCGCAGTTCCCGGCAGCGGGTGGATCTTTCATCGGCCGCGCCGCGGAACGCGCCCGGCTGACCGGGCTGTTGACCGAGGCGGCGGGCAGTGCCGCCGCGACGGTCTTCGTCGGCGGTGAGGCGGGCGTCGGCAAGAGCCGGCTGCTCGAGGAGTTCGCCGCCGAGGCCCGCTCGGCAGGCCGCACCGTCCTGCGCGGCGTCTGCATCAACCTGGGCACCGGCGCGGTGCCGTACGCCCCGTTGATCGACGCCCTGCGGCGGATCGTCCGGGCACTCGGTGAGCAGCGGGTACGCGAGCTTGGCGGACCCTCGTACGCCGAACTGAGCCGGCTGGTGTCGGACTTCACCGGAGTCGCGCCCCTCGGTGAGTCGACCGCACAGCTACGGGTGTTCGGCGCGGTCCTGCGGATGCTCGACCACTTCGGCGCGCACACGCCGACCGTACTGATCATCGAGGACCTGCACTGGGCCGAGCCATCCACGTTGGACCTGGTTTCCTATTCGGCTCGGGCGCAGACCGACGAGCGGGTCCTGCTGGTGCACAGCTACCGGTCGAACGACCTGGACCGGCGGCACCCACTGCGGACGCTGCTCGCCGAGCCGGACTTCATCCGCCGGATCCACCGGCTGGAGCTGGCCCGGTTCACCCGCGCCGAGCTGGAACGGTTCCTGACCGCGTCGGCCGGCGGCCCGGTCGACCGGTCGCTGCTGGACCGGTACTACGAACTGTCCGACGGAAACAGGCCGGGATCTCGCAGCTACGGGTGTTGCGTGACCTCTGCCTGGCCGAACTCGCCCGGGCCCGAGGCACCGCCGACCCCGACGCCTGGGTAATGGTGGTCCGGGGCTGGTCGATGCTCGGCCGGTCCTACCCGGCGGGCTACGCCTACTGGCGGGAAGCCGAGACCGCGCTCACCGCCGGCGACCTGACCCGCGCCGGATCGGCCGCCAGGTCGGCCTGGCAGTCCACCAATCCGCTGCCGGCCGGGCCGCTGCGTAGCGAGATCGAGGCGATGGCCCGCCGGGCCCGCATCCCCCTCGACCCGGAGCCGCCGGAGCCAGCCGACGACACCGCCGGGCCGGCAGCACGGCCGTTCGGTCTCACCGCCCGCGAGTTGGAGGTGCTGTGTCTGCTATGCCTGGGCAGGACCAATCGGGAGATCGCCACCGAACTGTTCATCACCGAACGCACGGCGGGTGTCCACGTGTCCAACCTGCTCAGAAAGATGGCGGCCAGCAACCGTAATGCCGCCGCGTCGATGACCCATCGGCTCCGGATCTGCATCGATCGCGATTCCGGATAGACCTCCGTACGGCGTCGTCGCGCCGAACGTACCGGTGGATCGTCCTAACAGGTCGGAGCCGGTCGCCACCGGGCGAGCCGAATGTGACCGTACGCAAAAGATCGTAGGCACCGAGTGATGACGCCACCGGTGATCGAGCCGTAAAGTCCACACCGGATCTGCTGAGCAACCTTTCAGGGGGTAGCGGTGACGCTTAGATCTGCGACGGTCGACAATTCGACCCCGCGGCTACGCACTATTACGGCAGCGGGCTCCAATCTCTTCTGAGCCAGCGGAACCGCGGATAACTTTCGACTCGTACGCAGATAGCCGACCACCTCCCCCACACCTTTCTGATGATCTGGTGGCTTACTGGAAAGGACAGATACCGATGGCCAGTGCGAGCGTGGCTGTCCGGGCCGCCGGCGCGTCGTTCGGGCGTACCGCTGCGGAAGATCACGTCCGGGACCTCGCCCGGCGGGGCATACTGGCGGACCGCGCGAGGACGGCGTCCGACGCGGAGCGTGGGCTGCTCCGCGCGGGTGGGTACGCCCTGGTCTGGCCGGTGGTGTTCCAGCGGCTGACCCGCCGGATCGAACTCGCCCGGGGACACCCCGCCTGCGCGTCGTCGGTCCACCGGCTGGAAGCCGACTGCCTGGACAAGTTCCACGACGACGTCGAGGCGGTCCTCGACGACCTGCTGACCAGCGCCAAGGTCCCAGTGGTCAACCTGGAGGGGTGGATCGCCCGGCGGATCGGGCCGGCCACCGTCGACGCGCATCGCCGCCGACGCGGCGACCGTGGCGCGTTGCAGCGGCCCCGGCTGCCCGGATGGCTCAAGCACCACCTCGACCAGGACCCGTGGCTGCTGGCCCTCGCCGTCGAGGTACTGGTCTGGGTGGGGATCCCGGCCACGGCCGGGGTACGGGTGTGGCCGCTGGGCGCGTGGGCGGACCGCCGAGCCGCCGTCACCGGCCACTGTGGTGGCGGGGAACGGGAGGTGACGGCCGACCTCGACCGGGTGCTCGCCGCGATGCGCAGACGTCCGAAGTGGTACGCGGACTTCGTCGAACGGCCGCTCGGCCGCAAGCACGCCCCGGTGCCGCCGGCCGCGCGGGCCGGGACCGGTCCGGCCCGCGAGAGCGACCACCTGCAGCCGAGGACGCCGGACGAGGCGGACGAGGCCCGGTTGACCGAGCTGGCGTCGGTCGCGGTGACGGCGATCGAGGCGCAGCTGCGCCGAGGCGCCGACCCCCGGTGCGCGGTGGTCGCCGTACTCCGCTCGGTGTTCGACACCGGCACGGGTGCCGACGAGATGGACCGGCCGCCCGGTGGTGGACCGGCCGCAGACGAGCGGGTCGCCGCCCTGCTGGCCGATTCGGCGGCGATCGACCGGATCGCCAGCGCCGTCGTCGAGCTGATCGCCGACCGGTGACGGCCGGTGCGCCGAAACGCCCGGCCGGTCCTCGCGGACCTGCCGGGCGTTCAACCAGCAGGATGATCGCCTGCTCAGTGGCGGTGGCGGCGGGATTTGAACCCGCGGAGGGCGTGAACCCTCACACGCTTTCGAGGCGTGCTCCTTAGGCCACTCGGACACACCACCGCCGAGTAGGCTACCTGAAGCGCCTGCCGACCGTCACGGCGGTACCGCCCGAGCGTAGGCGGCACCGGCCGCACTGGCAGGATCATGGCCATGAGCACGCACATCGGAGCCAAGCCCGGCGACATCGCCGAGCGGGTCCTCATGCCCGGAGACCCGCTGCGCGCCAAGTGGATCGCCGAGAACTTCCTCGAGGACGCCACCTGCTACTCGAACGTGCGCGGCATGTTCGGCTTCACCGGCCGGTACGCCGGGACGCGGGTGTCGGTGCAGGGGTCGGGAATGGGCATGCCGTCGGCGTCGATCTACGCCCACGAGCTGATCAACGAGTACGGGGTCCGGACGCTGATCCGGGTCGGCTCCTGCGGTGCGCTGGCAGAGGACCTGCAACTGCGGGACGTGATCGCGGCCAATGGTTCGTCCACCGACTCGAACATGAACCGGGTGCGCTTCGCCGGGCTGGTCGACTACGCCCCGGTGGCGGATTTCGGTCTGCTGCGTACGGCGGTCGACGCCGCCCACCGGCACGGTGTCGATCTGCGGGTCGGCCCGGTCCTGGCCGCCGACGCGTTCTACACCGACCGGCCGGACCTGTACGACACGCTCGCCGACTACGGGGTGCTGGCGGTCGAGATGGAGTCGGCGGCGCTGTACACCATCGCCGCCCGGTTCCGGGCCCGCGCGTTGACCATCCTCACCGTGAGCGACCACATCCGCACCGGCGAGAAGATGAGCGCGGACGACCGGGAGCAGACCTTCAGCGAGATGGTACGCATCGCACTGGACACCGCGATCGCCTGACGCCACCGGGATCGGCCGACGATACCGGCGGGCCGCCCGGCTCAGCGGAAGAACGCCCGCAGCGCGGCGGCGCACTCGTCGGCCAGCACCCCGGCGTACACGGTCGGCCGGTGGTTGAGGCGGCGGTCGCGCACGACGTCCCACAGCGATCCGACGGCACCGGTCTTCGGCTCCCACGCGCCGAAGACCACGGTCGAGATCCGGGCCAGCACCAACGCCCCGGCGCACATGGTGCACGGCTCCAGGGTGACCACCAGGGTGCACCCGTCGAGCCGCCACCGGCCGAGCCGGGCGGCGGCCCGGCGCAGGGCGAGGACCTCGGCGTGCGCCGTCGGGTCGCCGGTCAGTTCACGTTCGTTGTGGGCGACCGCGAGTTCACGGCCGGCCGCGTCGTAGACGACCGCACCGACCGGCACGTCAGCCATACCGACCGGCACGTCAGCCGCACCGACGGGTACCCCTGCCGTGCCGGGCGGCACACCAACGGGGCCGGCACCGGCGGTCGGCCCGCCCGCCACCGACAACGCCCGCCGCATCCAGCTCTCGTGCAGCGGGTCGCGGTGCCGTCGGGCCGTCGGCACGCCGTCGCCCCGCCCGGTCACGCCGTCGCCCCGCCCGGTCTCATGCCTCGCGCAACTCCTCGATCTCGTCGCCGCAGCCGACCGTCTGGCAGATCTCTGCGGTCACGTCGGCCGGCAGCATGCCGTCGCGGGCGCACAGCGCCAGCAGGCGTCGGGCCGACAGACCTAGGTCGGCGAGCAGGTCGGCGTCCCCGACCGGCTCCGCGTCCGGGTCGGCGGCCGGCTCATCGTCGTCGTCCTCCTCGTCGGCCAACGCGTCGACGTCGTCGGAGTCGTCCAACGGGTCGCCGACCAGGTACCCACCGGCACGGGAACCGGCCGGCGCGGCAGCGGCGGCGGACATCGAGCCGCCGCCAGCGCCGACCACGACCGGTTCGAGGTCGACCTCGACGGCCGGGTTACGGATGTCGCCGATCAGCAGTGCGCCCAGCCGCGACTCCTCGGCGAACGCGGCGTCCGAACTGAAGATTCGCAGATCCTCGCCCTCGTCGAGGCGCAGTATCACCAGGTAACTGTCGTCCGATTCGACGAACAGCAGTGACACCTCGGCGTCGGGGTCGACCTCACGGAGCCGGTCGACCACTTCGTCGATGTCGGCGACCCCACCGAGGTCGAGCTCGGCGCCGGACCAACCGGCCGGGCCGCGTACGGCAGCGGCAGCAAAATAGGGCACGGTCCCCCCAATGGTCCCTGCGGTCACCGGGCGGTGCGGCATCCGCGCCGCCGTCGGTGACCGCCGATTCTGTCGTCAGATTGACGGTATCGGCTCAGGTGGGTCGTTGACCCCACAACGCCCCGAACAGTCACTGACCGGCAGGGACGGGTGCGCGACAGCGCGTCGACGTCCGGTCAGCTGAGGCGTTCGGTCAGCTGAGGCGTTCGGTCAGTTGACCAGTCGGCGGGCCGCGATCAACTCGCGCAACTGCTGCCCACGGACCTTGCGGGGCCGGACCCGTTCGCGGCCGAGCTTGGCGCCGGCAAGCTCGGCGAGGATCTGCAGTCGGCGTCGATTCCGCTCGGGATCGAGCCGGTGCCCGGTGTTGGCCATGCCGCCGAGCGTGCCGACCGTCGCCGCGTTCGTCAAGCCCGGAATTCGCCCCCCGCTGGTCACCACAGTGGCCAGTCGCCGGTCGCCGCCCAGTGTGTGGCGAGCGCCACAGTTGTGATGCTCCAGCCGGCCGACATGGCGAGCGCGATGCCGGTCGCCACGCCCCGGTCGCCGACCCGGGCGAGCAGGATCGCGACGGTCCAGGCCAGCACGCCGCAGAGCAGCGTCGACAGGGCGTACCCGCGCAGGTCCTGGCCGATCAGGCCGGTCAGCAGCAGCCACAGCGCGGTGGCCAGCGCCCCGAGTGCGACGGCTCCCGGGCGTACCGGGTGCGGCTCCCGGTAGGTCGGCCGGGGCGGGGCCGGTGGCTGTGCGGGCATGGCCGGAAACATCCCCGGCGGGTACGGGTGCTGCCCACGTGGTGAACCCCAGCCGGCCACCGGCGGGTGCCAGCCGGCCGGCGCACCGGGCCAGCCCGGCGGGCTGGTCGGTGCGGGTGACGGCCATTCGATCGGCCGGTCCGGCATCTCGTCCCTCCCTCCTGCGGCCGGGGCGGCGGCTCGCGTCGGTCCGCCACCGTGCCAAGTCAGCGTACCGACGGCGGCTGCCCGACCGCGCCCTGGCTCGATGTGGCAGAGTCACCGCGTGCGAGTGGCGGTGATCGGGCTGGGGCTGATCGGCGGCTCGGCGCTGCGCGCGTTCGCCGCCGCCGGACACCGGGTTTTCGGGTACGACGCCGATCCTGCGACCCGGGCCACCGCGCGTACCGCCGCCGCGCGGGCCGCACCCGACGCGCGCTGGCAGGTCGCCCCGACGGTACGGGACACGGTGGCCGACGCCGATCTGGTGCTGTTGGCGGTGCCGCTGCCGGCGGTGGGTCCGGTGCTCGACGAGATCGCCGCGGTCGGCTACTCCGGGCTGGTCACCGACGTCACCTCGGTCAAGGAACCGGTGCGGCGGCTGGTCGACCGGCGTCTGCACCGCCAGCACGACCGGACCGCCGGGTTCGTCGGCGGCCATCCGATGGCTGGTCGGGAGACTTCCGGGTTCACCTCCGCCGACCCGGAGCTGTTCACCGGCTGCGCCTGGGTGCTATGCCTGGAACCGCCGGTGACCTCGGTCGACGACTGGCTGACCATCGCGACAGCGGTGACCGGGCTGGGTGCCCGGGTGGTACCGGCCACCGCCGAGGAGCACGATCGGGCCGTCGCGGCGATCAGTCACGTACCGCATCTGCTCGCGACCGCGCTGGCCGCCAGCGCGGTGACCGACCCGCTCGCCTGGTCGTTGGCGGCGGGGTCGTTCCGGGACGGCACCCGGGTGGCGGCCAGCCGGCCGGAGCTGGTCGCGGCGATGTGCGGCGGCAACGCCGGGGCGGTCCGGGCCGGCCTGGACGAGGTGCTGTCCACCCTGACGGCGGCCCGGGCGGCGCTGGACGCGGACGACCCGGTGCAGGCTCTGGTGCCGTGGCTGACCCCGGGCAGTTCGGCACGGGGAGGCTGGCCACCACAGCCGGGCCGGCCGCTGGAGCTGCCGGCCCGGCCGGACGCGCTGCTGCGGCTGGGGCGGGCCGGCGGTTGGGTCACCGCCGTGGCCGACGACCGGCGTACCGTGACAGCGGTCCGGCCGGCACCGGTCGACTGACCCGGGCTAACTGACCCGGGCTGGCTGGTCGGCTGGTCGACTGACCCGGGCAGACCGGCCGACGGTGGGCCGAACTGTCTGCCGGCGGCTCAAACCTGTTCGCCCCGGTCCAGCCGGATCACCCGGCGGTCGGTGACGACGGCGGTCACCAGGTCGGCGGGCGTCACGTCGAAGGCGGGATTGACCGCGCCGGCCCCGGCCGGCGTGGTCCGGGTCGCGACGAAACTGACCACCTCGGCGGACCCCCGGTCCTCGATTTCGACCTGTGCGCCGGTGGCGGTCGCCGGATCCACCGTCGATTCGGGAGCGACCACCACGAACGGCAGCCCGGCCCGGCGGGCGCCGAGCGCATGGGCGTACGTGCCGATCTTGTTGATCGTGTCGCCGTTCGCGCAGATCCGGTCGGCGCCCACGACGACCGCGTCGACCAGGCCACGGGCCATCAGGAACGGCCCGGCCCCGTCGACGGCGACCCGGAAGTCGACCCCGGCCCGGTCGAGTTCCCAGGCGGTCAGCCGGGCACCCTGCAGCAGCGGCCGGGTCTCACTGGCGATCACCGACTCCAGCCCGCCGCGCCGGTGCAGTTCGACGACGACCCCGAGCGCGGTTCCTCCGGTGACCGTGGCCAGCGCACCGGTGTTGCAGTGGGTCAGCAGCCGGCACCGGGGCGGACAGAGCTGCCCGAGCAGGTCGGCCCCGAGCCGGGCCATCGCCACCGACGCCGCCTCCTCCTCGTCGCGCAGGGCCACCGCTTCGGCGAGTACGGCCGACGGGCTCTCCGCGAGCCGGGCCGCCGCCCGGTCGACGCCCCGGGCGAGGTTGACCGCGGTCGGCCGGGCGGTACGCAGCCGTTCGACGGCGTCGGCCAGTCGTTGCGGCTCGTCGTGGTGCAGCCGCGCGGCCAGCGCCACCCCGAGGGCACCGGCCACGCCGAGCGCCGGCGCGCCGCGAACCGCCAGGGACCGGATCGCGTCGACCACCGTCTCGACGGTGGACAGCCGCAGTACGGTGGTCCGGTCGGGCAACGCGGTCTGGTCGATGATCTCGATGGCGTCGTCGACCCAGTCGATGGTCCGCATGCGACGACCTTAGTCGGCTCCGGCCGGGCGACAGTACCGCCGAAGGGGCCTATGGTGACCGGTGTGAGCAATGCCCGGGACCCGATCGTCGACCTTCGTCGGATCGCTTTCCTGCTGGAGCGGGCCAACGAGGCGACCTACCGGGTACGCGCGTTCCGGTCCGCCGCCACGGCACTGGCCGGACTGCCCGCCGCCGAGTTGTCGCAGCGGGCTGATGCCGGCACGTTGACCGAGCTCGCCGGGGTAGGCGAGGTGACTGCCCGGTGTGTGGCCGAGTCGCTGGCCGGCGAGGAGCCGGTCTATCTGCGCCGGCTGCTGGCTACCGAGGGCACCGACCTGGACGAGGCGGCGGCGGCACTGCGCGCCGCGCTGCGCGGCGACTGCCACACCCACTCGGACTGGTCCGACGGCGGTTCGCCGATCGAGGAGATGGCGTTGGCCGCGGTCGAGCTGGGCCACGAGTACCTGGTGCTGACCGATCATTCGCCCCGGCTCACGGTCGCCCGCGGGTTGACTGCCGCCCGTCTGCAGCGCCAACTCGACCACGTCGCGGCGCTCAACGCCGCCCTGCCGGAGGGGTTCCGGATCCTGACCGGCATCGAGGTGGACATCCTGCCGGACGGCTCCCTCGACCAGTCCGACGAACTGCTCGACCGGCTCGACGTGGTGGTCGGCTCGGTGCACGCCAATCTGCGTGACGACCGGGCGCGGATGACCCGGCGGATGCTGACCGCGGTCACCAACCCTCGGCTGGACATCCTCGGTCACTGCACCGGTCGGATGGTGACGTCGCGGCCGCCGGGGGTGACCGGACCCGGCGACCGCGGCCACCGACGGCGGTCCCGGCCGCCGAGTGACTTCGACGCCGAAGCGGTCTTTGCCGCCTGCGCCGAGCACGGCAAGGCCGTCGAGATCAACTCCCGGCCGGAGCGGCAGGACCCGCCGAAGCGGCTGATCCGGCTAGCGGTCGAGACCGGCTGCCTGTTCGCCATCGACACCGACGCCCACGCGCCGGGTCAGCTCGACTGGCAGCGGTTCGGGTGCGCCCGGGCCGCGCTCTGCGGTGTCGATGCCGACCGGGTGGTCAACACCTGGTCGGCCCGGCGACTGGTCGACTGGGCCGCCGCCCATCACTGAACCGCTGTCCGGCAGCGGGCCGCCGGACAGCAGCGGGCCGCTGTCCGGGACCGTGCCGCCGGGCAGCGGACCGGAGCGGGCCGGTCGGGGGCAGCCCGGTGCCCTGTGCAAGGGCCACCCCGGCCAGCACGATCAGCGCCCCGACCGGCTGGTGCCAGACCAGCCGCTCGCCGAGGACCGACACCCCTGCGGCGACCGCGACGACCGGCACGACATAGGTGACGGTGGCCGCCGTACTGGCCCCGACCAGCCGGATGTTGCGCATGTGGATCACGAAGGCCAGGCCGGTGCCGACCGCCCCAAGAATCAGCACGCTCACGATCACCGCCGGAGAGAGCCGGGTCGGTGTCGGCGGGGCCCCGGCGACGATCGGTGCGACGACGGCCAACTGGCCGGTGGCCAGGATCAGCTGGGTCGCGGCGAGCGCGACGCCGCTGTCCGACCGGCCGGCAACGAACCGCTTCTGGTACGGGATCGTCGCGCCGTAGCAGGCGGCCGCGCCGAGACACATCAACTGCCCGGCGAACTGCCCCCCGCCGACGCCCTGCCAGACCCCGAGCACCACCAGCACGCCGACGAAGCCCAACCCGGTGCCGGCCAGCCGGCGGGCCGTCATTGCCTCGGTGCGGAACACCAGCGCCGCCAACGGCAGGGCGATCAGCGGGGTGGTGGCGTTCCAGATGCCGGCGAGCAGCGACGGGATCCGCTGCTCCCCGTACCCGATGAGGGTGAACGGCAGGGCGACCCCGACCGCCGCGACAACGCACTGGTGCAGCCACAGCCACGGATCCCGGGGCAGCCGGTCGCCAACCAGTGGCAACACGATCAGCAGGGTGAGCGCACCGGCGGCGACCCGGGCCAGGGTCACGTGGATCGGATGCAGCTCGGCGACCCCGATCTTGATCAGCAGGAAACTGGTGCCCCAGATGCCGGCGAGCAGCAGGAAGCCGGGCAGCCAGCTGGCGAGCCGGGGACCGGGTGGTGGGCCGGCCGAACCGGGTTCCTGCATTCCCGTTCCCCCCTTTCGGATGCGCCGGCCCCGCCGACCTGCCGCGTAGGGTCATCAGCATGGGACGTGTGGATGACATCAGCAACAGCTTTGTCGAGCGGTGGGCGCGGCTGAATCCGATCGGAGCCACCTACATCGGCGTCGACGGGCACGACGACCAGCTCGACGACCTGTCGCCGGACGGGTATGCCGAACGCGCCGCCCTGACCCGCGACACGTTGCGGCAGCTCGATGTCGCCGACCCGGAGTCGGAGGCCGAGCGGGTGGCCCGGGACGCGATGGCGGAGCGGCTCGGCCTGGAGCTGGCCCGCTACGAGGCGGGCGAGGAGACCAGCGAGCTGAGCGTCATCACCAGCGGTCTGCACCATCTGCGCCAGGTCTTCGACCTGATGCCGACCGAGGGCACCGATGCGATGGCCAACATCGCCGCCCGGCTGGACAATTATCCACAGGCTCTGGACCAGGTACGGGTCACCCTGCTGGACGCGGCCCGGGCCGGGCACGTGGCCCCCCGGGCGCAGATGCTCAAGGTCGCCGACCAGTGTGACGTCTGGACCGACCCGGAAGCGGACGACTTCTTCCACGCCCTGGTCGGCCGGCTGTCCGCTCCGGCCACCCTCACCGCGGACCTGCGCCGCGCGGCCTCGGCGGCCACCGCGGCGACCATCGCGTTCGGCCGGTTCCTGCGTACCGAGCTGGCCCCGTTGGGGCGGGACACCGAGGCCGCCGGACGGGACCGCTACGAGCTCGCCTCCCAGTACTTTCTGGGCGCGCGGATCGACCTGGACGAGACGTACGCCTGGGGCTTCTTCGAGTTGGATCGCATCGAGCAGGAGATGCGCCGGGTCGCCGCCGAGATCGCCGGGCGCGGCGCCAGCATCGACGACGCGGTACGCGCCCTGGACGCCGACCCGGCGCGGACCATCGCCGGTGGTGAGGCGTTCCGCGACTGGATGCAGGCGTTGGCCGACAGGGCCATTGAGGAGCTGCACGGCTCCCATTTCGACATTCCGCAGCAGATCCGGCGGATCGAGTGCTGCCTCGCACCGACCAGTGATGGCGGCATCTACTACACCGGGCCGAGTGAGGACTTCTCCCGACCGGGCCGGATGTGGTGGGCGGTGCCGCACGGGCTGACCGAGTTCTCGACCTGGCGGGAGGTGACCACCGTCTACCACGAAGGGGTGCCCGGACATCATCTGCAGATCGGTCAGACGCAGGTCCGTGCCGATCTGCTCAACCGCTGGCAGCGGCTGCTCTGCTGGTGTTCCGGGCACAGCGAAGGCTGGGCGCTGTACGCGGAACGGCTGATGGACGAGCTGGGCTACCTGGCCGACCCCGGTGACCGGCTCGGCATGCTGGACGGGCAGGCGCTGCGGGCGGCCCGGGTGATCGTGGACATCGGCCTGCACCTGCAGTTGA
Source organism: Micromonospora sp. ABR4_055 (assembly GCF_056160425.1). NCBI lineage: Bacteria > Bacillati > Actinomycetota > Actinomycetes > Micromonosporales > Micromonosporaceae > Micromonospora > Micromonospora sp. ABR4_055. The sequence goes on along the minus strand of NZ_JBSWXD010000077.1, from coordinate 12,097 downwards.
CCATCCCGCCGAACTCGTTCAACTTCCATCCCGGCGAGCGGTGGACTCCGGAGCTGGCGTGGCAGTTCCTGCGGGCGCACTGCCAACTGCCGGACGAGATTCTCCGGTTCGAACTGGACCGTTATCTCGGCTGGCCGGGGCAGGCGGCGGCGTACAAGGTCGGGGAGCGGATCTGGCTGCAGGCCCGAGCCGACGCCCAGGCCCGCAAGGGTGCCGCCTTCAACCTCAAGGAGTTCCATCAGGCAGCACTGAACCTGGGCGTACTCGGGCTCGACCCGCTGCGGTCCGCGCTGGCCCGGATCTGACCGCCCGCCCGGCGGGCCGTGCCGGGCCCGGAGCCGGGCTCAGCCGAGTGCGGCCGTCAGGTCCCGGCAGGCCTGCTCGCACCGGCGGCAGGCTTCGGCGCAGACCTGGCAGTGCTCGTGCTCGCTGGCGTGTGCCTGGCACTCCTCGCCGCACGAACGGCACGCCTGGATGCATGCCTGCAGCATCACCCGGGTGGTGTTCGCGTCGTAGCCGGTGTGTCGGGAGAGCACCCGGCCAGTGGTGGCACAGATGTCGGCGCAGTCGAGGTTGGTGCGGATGCACTTGACCAGTTCGGCGACCATGTCCTCGCTCAGGCACGCATCGGCGCAGGCGGTGCAGGCCTGAGCGCAGTCGAAGCAGGCATCGATGCAGTCGGCGAGTGCCCGCTGGTCGACGTGTCCCAGATCGAGCGGATAGGTTTCCAGCATCTCGGTTGCTTGCGTCATCGTGACCTCCACAGGTGTGACCGTTTGAGGTCGGGTACCCGCTGCCCGGCCCGACTAACACCGTCCCGATCCGCACCGGCCCGACTCAGTCGGGCAGCCGCAGCGCCGCCCAGACGGTCTTGCCGTCGGCGAATCCGGCGTAGCCCCAGTCGCTGGCGAGCGCCTCGATGATGGCCAGCCCTCGACCACGGCCGGGTGCCGGCCCGGGCCGGGGCCCGGTGGCCGGTCGGGGCAGCTCGACAGCGCGGTCGCGGACGCTGATCCGGATCGCTCCGGCCTGCCGGGTGGTGGTGACGTCCAGCTCGGTGCCGGCGTGTTCGACCGCGTTGCTGACCAGCTCGGAACCGATCACCATCGCCTCGTCGACCAGCGTGGTCAGCTGCCACGAGCGGCAGGCTCCGCCGATCAGCCGACGGGCCTCTCCCGGTGAGCGCGGGTGTGGGGGCAGGTACTCGTGCCAGCGGTACGGGGACCTCGGTGCTGATTCGACCAGTTTGGTGGCGTCGATCACGCTGTCCTGCACGCTCACCAGACCGCTGATGCTGTGCCTGGCGAGCCGACCGGTGGGTGAGTCTGGCCGGGCGCACAGGTGCACCACCGGACGGTGGCTGGCGTCGCCGCCCTGGACGATGGCGAAGACCCGCAGTCCGATCGGGCTGGCCACGGTCACCTCGTCCAGCTCGACGAGCAGCGCCAACGGCTCTTCCAGGAGGCAGCGGCGCAGCACCGGGGCGAGCCGGACCAGTTCAGTGTCGGTCAACGCGCCAGTCAGCCGGACCCGGGTGACGCCACTGGCGAAGTCGCGCACCACCAGCCAGGTGAGGGTGTTCACCCGTGGTTCCCGTTGTCTGGTCTACCACCGTAGACGGTTCCCGCGTGGTCCTGCGGCGCGATTCCCAGCAGCGGCGCGACTCCGGTCACCCGCAGCACCCGGGCGACGATCGGCTGCGGGTTGCGGACGATCAGGATCTGGCCCTGACCGGCGGCCGCGTGGTGCGCGTCGACCAGCTCCTTGACCGCACTCGAATCGATCAGGGTGACGGCGTCCAGGTCGACGACGATCCAGGTCGCCTGCTGCCGGTCGACCACGCGGACAGCGGCGCTGAGCTCTCCGGTGGCGGTCATGTCCAGCTCACCGGAGGCTTCGATGACGCAGTGCCCGGCTTCGGGTGAGGGCACCCGGATCTCGTGCATGCTGGTCTCCGTCTGGCGGGTCGCGACTCCGACCTGCGGTGGCGCCCGTGGGCCCGCGCGGCGGAGTTGGGCTGCTCGAAGCGCCCAGCCTACGCGACGCCGCCTGCCTGCTGGGGACAGACCGGGAGACCCCCGACCCGGGGTAGCGCACAACCTAGTCGATCATCACACTAGGTGAGAAATCGTTGACTGAATTCGACATCGGTCGATACGATCCGGGCGCCGTGGGACCAGTGTTCCCAAGTTTCACGAGGAGTCCCCATGCCCGTACTCGCCCGCCTGCCGGAGATCGTCCCCACGCTGTTCCGCGTGGTGGTCGGTCTGCTGTTCACACTGCGCGGTGCCGCCTCGATCTTCGGGATCTTCGGCGGCTTCCGAGGCACCGGTGAGGCAATGGAGATCGGCGTCTGGCCCGGGTGGTGGGCCGCGCTGATCCAGCTCGTCGGCGGTCTGTTGGTCCTCGCCGGACTCGGCACCCGGGTGGCCGCCGTCATCTGCTCCGGATCGATGGCGTACGCCTACTTCGTGGTCCATCAGCCGGATGCACTGCTCCCGCAGAACAACGGCGGCGAACTCGCCGCGCTGTTCTGCTGGGCGTTTCTGCTGGTGGCCGCGCTGGGGCCAGGCCGGTACTCGCTCGACGCCATGTTGAGTCGACGCCGTACGGCCGCCGTTCCCGCCCCGGAGCCGGCGACCGTCTGACCACGCGGCGGTAGCCGGACCCCGGAAAGACGGGTACGGCCCGGCGGACCAGTCGAGGTCTGCCGGGCCGTACCGTTTCTCGGTGCTGCCTTCAGTGCCGAACCGGGCGGCTCACATCCGGGCGCACTGCCCGGACACCGGGCCCTGCACCGTGTTCACCCGGTCCTCGTCAACCGGCATCGGGCTGTTGCCCTGGCAGTGCAGCGGGCCGCGGATCGTGTTCCCCGCGACGACCACTGGCAACTCGTCGTGCTTGTTGTTGACCAGCCGGACCGGACCGGAGATGTCAGCGCCGTCCAGCCGCAGACCGCCGTCACCACCGGTCACCTCCAGCGGGCCCCGGATGGTCACCCCGGTCAGGGTCACCGCCCCGGTCGCCCGCAGCAGGGCCAGCGGCCCGGAGACGCTCGTACCGGTGAAGCTGACCGCCGTCGGACGGTTCGCGGTGAGCGGACCGTTGATCGCACCGTCGGTGGCGATCAGCGTCGCACCGGGACGGACCGTGACCGGACCGTTGACCGTCGCCGACTCCAGGCAGTAGGTCATCTCCGCCTTGACGATCAGTCCACCGTCGTGCGTGCCGGTGACCGTCACGTCACAGGTCGGCTCGGGCTGGCCGATCGCCGACCGCGACTCGGTGTCCGCAGTGATCGGCGAGTTCTCGGCGAAGTACGCCACCAGCATGGTCAGGTCGTTGTCACCGGTGGTCGAGGTGTCCGTGCCGTCGGCCAGGGTGGTGAAGTTGTCGCCACCTGCGGCCAGGAACGAGTTGACCGTGACCCGGTAGGTCCCGGTCGGCGACACCGGCTGACCGTTGAGGGTCATCGAGGTGATCCGCTCGCCCTGCGGCAACGTCGGGTCGTACGTGTAGAAGAAGCCCTCCGACACGCCGAGCCACAGCAGCGGACGCGACGCCCCGGCCGGCTGCCACTGCTCCTCCAGCACCTGCTTGACCTGAGCACCCGTGTAGGTCCGGGTGACCATGTCGTTGGCGAACGGCTGGGTCGAGAACGCCTCCGCGAAGGTGATCACGCCGTCCTCGCCGTACAGCAGGTCGGCCCGCAGCCCGCCCGGGTTCATGAAGGCGATCTGCGCACCACCCCGACCCGGCTCCCGGGTTCCGGCGAGCTGCACGTCGGCGATGAAGTTGCCGAGCACCGACTCCTTGCCCCGGTCCTCGTTGCCGTTGGTGTACGCCCGGGTGATGTCGGCGGTGATCGAGCCCAGTGGCTGCTGGCCGAGCACCTCGGCGTTGGCCTTCGCCGCCGCCACGATGTCGGCGACCTCCTGGTTGACCGGCGCGCCGACCACGTCGACGATCTCGACCGTGTCCGTCTCGACCGTCCCCGCCTCGACGTCCACCTGCAGCACGATCCGGCCGAGCTTCTTGCCGTAGTCCTCGGCCTGCAGCACCGGCCGGGTCTCGTCGGTGCCGGGCACCGGCACCTCGAAGGCGTACGGCTGGTGGGTGTGCCCGCTGAAGATGACGTCGATCTCCGGAACGGTCCGGGTGTACGGCCCGAACACCGGGTCGCTCATCAGCGCCTCGGGCGAGTCGATGTTCTCGGTGGCCGCGCCCTCGTGGGTGAGCAGCACCACCACGTCCGCCTCGCCGTTGCTCTCGTCGCCGTCCTTGAGCTGGGTGGCGACCAGGTCGGCCTCGGCCGCCGCCGGGCGGAAGGTGATCCCGGCGATACCGTCCGGGCTGACCATCACCGCGGTCTGTTCGGTGACCACCCCGATGTAGCCGACCCGGATCCCGCCGATCTCCTGCACGTGGTACGCCGGCAGCGCCCGCTCGTCATCGCGGTACACGTTGGCGCCGAGCTGCGGGAAGTCCGAACGCGGGATCACCCGGTCGGTCAGATCCGCCATGCCCTTGTCGAACTCGTGGTTGCCGACCGCGGTCACGTCGAGACGGGCGGCGTTGAGCACGTCGAGGGTCGGGTTGTCGTCGTCGATCGCCGAAACGAACGTGGACGCGCCGATGTTGTCACCGGCCGAGACGAACACCGTGTTCGGGTTGGTCGCCCGGTACTGGTCGACCAACCCGGCCACCTGGGCCGCACCGCCGACCGGCTGACCGTCGACCGTACCGACGGATTCGAGCCGGCCGTGGAAGTCGTTGATCCCCAGGAGCTGCAGCTCGACCGGCCCGTCGGCACCGGTGTCCAGCCCGATGACCATCGGGTTGTGGTCGCTGGCCCGGAACGGGCCCGGGTCGAAGAAGGTCGGGAAGCCGTTGTACTGGAAGGCGTACGACTCGACCGCGTTGATCTGCCAGACGTCGGCCCCGGTGACCCGGGCGGCCAGCGACGGCGAGGCCAGCGCGTGGTCCAGCGAACCCGACTCACCGGCGAACACGTAGGTGCTACGTCCGGTGTCGTTCAGGTTGACGTAGTCAGCGTCGTAGAGGGCCCGCATCGGGTCCTCCTGGGTGTACGAGTTGAAGTCGCCCAGCAGCAGTACGTCGTCGCTGCCACTGTCGGCCACCAGATCGTCGACGAAGTCGGCCAGCGCGGCGGCCTGCCGGGTCCGGTCACCGTTGTACGCACCCTGCCCGTCACCGGTGTCGACGTTGTCGCCGGTCGGCGGCGTCGAGGTGCTCTTCGACTTGAAGTGGTTCGCCACCACGGTGAAGGTCAGCTCGTCGGCGGTGAACGTCTGCGCGATCGGCTCCCGCGCGTTGAACCAGACGCTCTCGTCGTCGACCGACCGGGACGGCCCGACCGGGGTCACCGCGGCCGGCTTGAAGATGATCGCGTTGCTGATGAAGTCCTGCTGGGCGGCGCCCGGCAGGTCCGCCGGGGAGCGGACGTAGTCCCAGGTCCCGGCACCGTCGGCGGCGTTCAGCGCGCCGACCAGCCGGATGAGTGCCTTCTCCGGCTCGGCCGGTGCGAAACGCACCGAATTCTCGATCTCCTGCAGGCCGACCACGTGCGCGTCCAGCGCGGTGATCGCCGCGACGATCTTCGCCTCCTGCTTGGCCAGCGCGGCCTCGTCGGCCGCACCACGCGCGTCCCCACCGAAGTGGACGAAATAGTTCAGCACGTTGAAGCTGGCCACCCGGATGTCGCCACCGACCGGAGCCGGGGCGGCGGTACGCGGGTTCGTCACCTTGAACGTGGTCCGCTCGCTGGCCGGGGTGTCCGCACCGACCGGCAGGGTCGGTTGCAGCCGCCACTCGTCGAAGCCGTACGACAGCACACTCGGCCCGAACGCCTCGACCGAGTCACCGACCCGCAGCGGCTGGTCCGGCGAGACGTACGGCGGGGCGATGCCGGCGTCGGCCAGGTTGGTGGTGCGGCCGTCGTCGACCAGGATCCGGTTGAGCCGGTTGTCGGCGGCGATCTGCTCGGCCTGGGCGCTGCCCGGCTGCGCCACGTCGGTCGGGATGACCGCCGGGGCGTCACCAGCGGTCAGCACGACCTCGCCGTACCGGTTGGTGTTGTAGACCTCGGCGACGGCGAAGTCACCGACCGGGGCCACCAGCATCGACTCGACGGACTCCCGGTCGCCGGCGGCCAGCGGCAGGGTCAGCGCGACCGGGGTGGGCAGGGGATTGTCCCGGTCGCAGATCTGCACGTCGGTCCGCGCGCCGATGCTCACCTGGGTCAGTCCGAAGTACTCACCGGCGTTGCCGGTGACCCGCACCCGGTCACCGATCGCGACCCCCGGGTGGTTGGCCGGGTTGCTGGTCAGGTAGACGAAGACGCCGTCGCTGGCGGTGCCGGCGGCAACCGTACGGGACCCGCCGGTGCCGGCGGTCTGCAGGTGGAGGCCGTTGTAGCCGCCGACACGGTGGTCGGCAACGACGATGCCCTCGACGGTCACCTCGGTGCCGGCCAGCGGCGTGCTGTCACCGGTGCCCTGCACCTGGGCGATGTCGTGCGTCACCGTGACGTCGCAGCCCAGCTCGGGGTCGGGGTCCGGGTCGACACCACCGGTGCCGTTACGGACGCCGAAGGTGTTCGCCGCCGGCTGCCGCCAGTCGCCGTCGACCTTCTGCAACGAGTGCCCGACCGGGGTGTCGGAGGCCTCCGCGACACCGATGTCGACACTGGTCGTGCCGTCGGCGGGGCCGCCGGCCGCGGTCAGGGTGCCTTCGTAGCTGAGGAACTCGACCACGGAGCCGGCCGGGTCGACCAGGGCCACCCCGTCCGGGGACCCGTTCTGGATGCCGTTGGCGGGGTATTCGGCGACGACCACGCCGGCAGCGGTGACGGTGCCCGCCAGGGTACTGGTGTCGTATACGGTTCCGTTGCTCCCGTTGTAGAGGACGATCTGCCAGCCGGTCAGGTCGAATTCGGCCGGGGCCTCGATCTCGATCGCCTCGCCGGTGTCGGTGCCGGCGTTGTCGTAGTGGATCTCGCTGATGAATGGGTCACCGGCAGCCGGTGCAGCCATGGCGGCGGCACTGCCGGGCACGCTGAGCGCGCCGGCCCCCACGACCGCGGTGATGAGTTTCCAGGTGGCTATGCGTCTGTGCTGGCGCATGTAGGCGTTCCTCCGGTCAGAGGGTGAGTCAAGTAAATCTAGGAGACGCGGGTTTCGAAGCACAGACGGGCCGGTGGTGACCCGTTAAACATTCGGGTCCCGTTACCCCTTCGTGACAAGGGACGGTTCGGCGACACCCCAGGTCAGGACATCGATCGTTCATCTCGACGTCGCCGGCAGGTCGCACACGCGTTCGCGGACGGTCCCGGTCCGCTGCATACCGTCCCGGTGCCAGCGATGCCGTCCAGCCCGGACCGCCCTGGCAGATCCGGTCCGGACGTCGCGCACGACATGGCACCGGACCGGGCGGCCCGCTTCCGACCGAGCGAGGATCGACATGTCAATCGACCATGACAGCCACGTCCACAGCGACCCGGACGACATCAGCTCGAACACCTCCGGCAACCGTCCGTTCCGTGAGGTGCTCGCCGCCCGCGCCGGCCGCCGCGACATCGTCCGCAACGGTACGGTGATCGCCGCCGCGGCCTTCCTCGGCGCGGCCGGCGGCGCACTCGGCACCGACGCGCCGGCCAGCGCCGGCGGCCACGGGCACGGCCACGGCAAGGGCAGGCCCGGCCGGCGTGGCCTGCTCGGCTTCGACCCGGTCCTGCCCAACACCGACGACGCCATCACCGTCCCGCCGGGCTACACCGCCGACGTGCTCATCCCATGGGGCACCCCGCTGCACAGCCGGGGCCCGGCCTGGCGCAAAGACGCCACGAACACCGCCGCCGAACAGGCCGAGCAGGTGGGCAGCCACCACGACGGCATGCACTTCTTCCCGCTGGGTCGCGGCCCGCTGGGCAGCCGCCGCGGCCTGCTGGTGCTCAACCACGAGTACGTCGACCGGACCCTGCTCTACCCCGACGGCGACGCGGAGATGACCCGGGACAAGGTTGACAAGGCGCTCGCCGGTCACGGGGTCAGCGTCGTGGAGGTGGAGCTGTCGCGGGGCCGGTGGCGCAACGTCGACTCGCGGTTCAACCGTCGGGTCACCGGCACCACGCCGGTCGCCTTCTCCGGCCCGGTGTCCGGCCGGCACCCGGCGCTACGGGCGGACAACCCACCGATGGGTACGTTGAACAACTGCTCGCACGGGGCCACCCCGTGGGGCACCTACGTGGCCTGCGAGGAGAACTGGAACGGCTACTTCGGCACCGAGGACCCGCAGTGGTCGCCGACGCCGGAGCAGGCCCGGTACGGGGTCAACGCCGCCGGGTTCGGCTACCGCTGGCACCTGGCCGACCCGCGCTTCGACGTGGCGCGCAACCCCAACGAGCTGAACCGCTTCGGGTGGCTGGTGGAAATCGACCCGATGAACCCCCGCTCGACCCCGGTGAAGCGGACCGCCCTCGGTCGGTTCAAGCACGAAGGTGCCACCTTCTGGGAGTCGCGCGGTCGGGTCGTCGTCTACAGCGGCGACGACCAGGACGGTGACTACCTCTACAAGTTCGTCGGCGACGGTCCGTGGCGGATGCAGCGGGCGTTGGGCCGCAGCCCGCTGGACCACGGCACGCTCTACGTCGCCCGGTTCGACGACGACGGCAAGGGCGTCTGGCTGCCACTGAAGCACGGCAAGGGGCCGTTGACCAGGGCGAACGGTTGGCACGACCAGGCCGATGTGCTGCTGCGTACCCGGGAGGCGGCCGACGCGGTCGGCGCCACCCCGCTGGACCGTCCGGAGTGGGTGGCGGTCAATCCGAAGAACAACGACGTCTACCTGACCCTGACCAACGGCACCGGCTGGCCCGGTGCGGTCAACCCGCGTACCCCGAACCCGTACGGGCACATCGTCCGGTGGCGCGAGCGCGGCCGCGACAACACCGCGACCAGCTTCGAGTGGGACGTGTTCATGCTGGCCGGTGACCCGGCGTACGACCCGCAGGTGCAGCTCGACGAGACAAACATCTTCGGCTCGCCGGACGGGATCTGGTTCGACGGCGACGGGCGGCTGTGGATCCAGACCGACGTGTCGAACTCGACGCAGAACCGCGCGGACCGGGGCCACGACAATATCGGCAACAACGCGATGCTGGCCGCCGACCCGCGTACCGGGGAGGTCCGGCGGTTCCTGGTCGGCCCACGCGGCGCGGAGATCACCGGGGTGGTCACCACCCCGGACCAGCGAACCATGTTCATCAACGTGCAGCATCCGGGTGAGTCCACGACGTACTGGGGCAGTCCGACGCCGGAGGACCCGCGAGCGGTGAGCAACTGGCCCGACTTCGACCCGGCCGGCCGACCCCGGTCGGCGACGGTGGTCATCCGCAAGGCCGATGGCGGCGTCATCGGTACCTGACCGCCCGCTGTCCACCCCTGCTCATCATCCGAGCCCGACGTACGGGCTCCGGGAGCCGCGGCCGATCTCGCCGACCGGTCGCGGCTCCCGTCGTATCCCGCCAAGGCATCTTTTCTCGACGATATCGGAGCCCAGACATGCGTACCCGAAGAAGTCCGGCGGTGCTGGTCACCACCGCCGCCACCGCAGCCGTCCTCTGCGCCACCGTCGCGCTGACCGTTGTGGCCCCCGGCGGCGCGGCGGCCGGTCACCGCGATGACAGGCCCGGCTGGCCCGGATCCGCCGTTTTCGACCGCACCGCGACGTACCCTGTGTTCCACAACCGACCAGCCGGTGAGGACCCGACCGCCGAGACCGTCGCGGAGATCTCCACGGTCAGCCCGGACGGCCGGACGATGATCTACACCGACGCCGCCGGGCGGCGGGTCGGCTTCCTCGACATCACCGACCCACGGAACCCCCGCGGTCTCGGCACCCTCTCGCTGGCCACGCTCGGCAACGCCGAGGACGAACCGACCTCGGTCGCGGTGGTCGACCGGTACGTGCTGATCGTCGTCAACACCAGTGCCAGCTACACCACTCCCTCCGGCCGACTCGACGTGGTCGACCTGGCCACCCGTACCAGGGTGCGCAGCATCCCACTCGGCGGGCAGCCCGACGCCATCGAGGTCAGCGACAACGGCCGCTACGCGGCGATCGCGATCGAGAACGAACGGGACGAGGAGGCCACCCCGCTCGGCGGCGACGAAGGCGACCTGCCGCAGCCGCCGGCCGGGTTCCTGCAGATCGTCGACCTGACCGGGCGCCACCCGGCAACCTGGTCGACCCGTACGGTGTCGCTGACCGCCGCCGACGGCAGCGCGCTGCCCGGTCTGGCCACCGCCGGGCTGGACACCCCGGCCGATCCGGAGCCGGAGTACGTGTCGATCAACGGTCGTGACCAGGTCGCGGTGACCCTGCAGGAGAACAACGGCGTGGTCCTGGTCGACCTGCGCAGCGGGCGGATCACCAAGGCGTTCGGCGCCGGGACCGCCACGGTGACCGGTATCGACACCGCCGACGACGGGGTGATCGACCTGACTGGCACGATCACCGACCTGCCCCGGGAACCGGACGCGGTGGCCTGGATCGACGACCGCTACCTGGCGACCGCGAACGAAGGGGACTGGAAGGGCGGCACCCGGGGCTGGTCGATCTTCGACAGCCGGACCGGCCGGGTGGTCTGGGACGCCGGCAACTCCTTTGAACACCTGGCGGTTCGCCACGGGCTGCACAACGACAACCGAGCCGACAACAAGGGCGCCGAGCCGGAGGGCATCGCGGTCGCCACGTTCGGCCGCACCCGGTACGCATTCGTCGGCTCCGAACGGAGCAACTTCGTCGCCGTCTACGACCTGACCAGGCCGACCAGGCCGGTGCTGCGTCAGGTGCTGGCGACGACCAACGGTCCGGAGGGGCTACTGCCGATCCCGTCCCGCGGGTTGCTCGCGGTCTCCAGCGAGGTCGACGACGCCGAGGCCGGAGTACGCGCTGCGGTAAACCTGTACCGGCTGGGTGCGGACACCCCGTCGTTCCCGACGCTGGTGTCGCAGACCAGCGGACGGGGCCCCGACCGGGCACCGATCGGCTGGGGCGGGCTCGGCGCGCTCACTGCCGTCCCCGGCGAGCGACACCAACTGTTCGCGGCAAGCGACGCCCTCTACTCGCCGACCCGGATCTACACCATCGACACCCGGCACAGCCCGGCGCGCATCGTCGACGATCTGGTGGTCCGCGACGCGTCCGGGAAGCCGGCCGGCTACGACGCCGAAGGCCTGTTCGCCCGGCCGCAGGGCGGGTTCTGGCTGGTCTCGGAGGGAGCGACCGGTGCCGCCAACCAGCTGGTCCGGCTGGACCGGTCGGGGGTGACCCGACAGGTCGTGTCGCTGCCCGACGAGGTGGCCGCCGGGCTCGGCAGCCAAGGGCTGGAGGGGGTGACCGCGCTCACCGACCGGCGAGGCCGGGAGCAGGTGTGGGTGGTGTTGCAGCGGGGCGTGGCCAGCGATCCGGCCGGGGTGGTCCGGCTCGGTCGTTACGACGTACCCGGCGGCACCTGGGCCTGGTTCGGATACCGGCTGGAGAGCACCGATGTCGCCGGCGACTGGATCGGCCTGTCCGAGATCGCCTCGGTCGGCGACGGCCGGCTCGCGGTGATCGAGCGGGACAAGCTCAGCGGGCCGGCCGCCCGGATCAAGCGGATCTACACGGTCGACCTACCGACCGGCGACCCGGCACCGGGTCTGCTGCCGGTGCTGCCGAAGCGGCTCGCGTACGACGTGCTGCCCGATCTGCAGGCCGGCAACGGGTGGACGCAGGAGAAGCTGGAAGGGCTCACCGTCGGCGGGGACCGGCAGGTCTACATAATCACCGACAACGACGGAGCCCAGGACGCCACCGGCGAGACGGTGTTCCTCCGGCTCGGCTCGGCCGATCGGGTGTTCGGTCGGGGTCGACGCTAGCCCGGCCCCGGGGTCGGGGGGGGGGGCAGTTTCGGTTCCTCCCCCCCCCCCCCGTCGGTCTTTTTTCTTCCTCCCCGTCTCCCCCGATTCTTTTTAGTAGAGCCTTTGTTTTTTCTTTTCCCCCCCCCCCCCCTCCCCCCCTCCCCCCCCCCCCC